>JAABPZ010000001.1 GCA_011391755.1 Methanothrix sp.
TGATCATGATCTGCTTTCCCACCAACTTTTGCAGATCCGAGGTCTTGGATATGGGAAGCTCCTTTTCCACCTCAAAAGTGTTGTACTCCTTCAGCTCGGCCGGCTCCAGCTCAATGTTGCCGTTAGCAAGAATATTTCGCACCGTAACGAAGATGGCGTCACCCACCTCTGGCTTGCTCTTCAGGTACTTGTTGTGGGCCAGGCCCCTCACGCTCTCGGATAGATCCACAAAGGCCCCAAAGCTGGCCAGGCCATTGACCTTTCCCTGATAAATCTCGCCTACCACGACATCTCTGACATCACAAGCAGGATCGAGAATATGCACGAGCGGCTTTTTGGCACAACGTTCGCATAGCTCTTTTTTGCTAGTGAGCTTGGACTTGCACACCACGCACAGGTACTCGCGCCCCAGGCCTTCGCAGGTCGAGCAGCTCTCTGTAACCGGCATCTTGCCCGAGCCTTGGCAGACGCTGCATTTCGTGGAGCCGCTATCAATAAGCTCCTTCATATCCGTGTCCGTAGCCTCTCCTAAGGAGATGGACTCGGTCTTTCCGCTGCCACTGCAGTTGGGACAGGGCTTCTCTCCTACCACCAGGTAGCCCTTGCCCAGGCAAATCTCGCACAGGTTCATCCAGGGAGTTGACGCACCATTGGAATTTAGCTATTTTGCAAGGGTCCGATTGCGGCGCAAAGATATGCAAGCCAATAAATAAGATGCCAGCCCTCCCGGGGGCATGCGAGTAGTGGTTTTGCGCATCGGCCACCGGCCGGAGAGAGACAAGAGGATCACCACCCATGTGGGCCTGGTGGCCAGGGCCTTTGGAGCGGAAGAGATGCTCCTCTCGGGGCGCGACCCTCACGTGGAAGAGAGCCTGGCCGATGTGGCGAAACGCTGGGGTGGAGCCTTTTGCCTCCGGCCGGATGTCTCCTGGAAGGGAGAGACGGTGCGCTGGAAGGAGGCGGGAGGAAAGGTGGTTCACCTCACCATGTACGGCTCCAACCTGCCCGATGTGATCGACATGATTCGCGAATGTGAGAACATCCTGGTAGTTGTGGGCGCAGAGAAGGTTCCGGCCGAGATGTACGATCTGGCGGACTGGAATGTGGCCGTGGGCAACCAGCCTCATTCTGAGGTGGCGGCACTGGCGGTCTTCCTGGATCGGCTCTTTATGGGCCGGCAGCTTCATCTGGCATTTGAGGACGGCCTTAAGATTGTGCCCACGGCTCGAGGAAAACAGGTATTGTATCCGGAATACTGCCCGGAAAAAGAAAATCTATGAGAATATTAGTAATTGGCATCAACATCAGACACATTGCCTCTTCCGCTAGCCGGGCCGGCCATGAGGTCTTCGCGGTCGATTGTTACTGCGATGTGGATCTGGCCAGATGGGCAAAAGAGACGGCTAAAATGCCGCGCGACGGGGCAAAAGAGCATCTCCCTTTTTATGTGGAAAAGTTTCGTCCTGATGCCGTGGTGCTGGGACCTGGCCTTGAAGAGGCGTATGTTCAAGGAGTGCCTGTGTTCAATAACCCGCCTGAAAAAACAGCTCAGGTCTCAGATAAGCTCTGGTTGGCTGGCTGGCTGGAAGAGATGGGCTTTCCCTTCATAAAGACAGAGATGGTCGATGTCGCGCATAATCTATGTTTTCCCTTCCTGATCAAGCCGCGCAAGGGCGCGGGTGGGGTGGGATGCAGGATCGTTGAGAGCCCCTCTGACCTTAAAAGGCATGAGGGCAGGGAAAAGAGCATGCAAGAGGGCATAGAGGATGACCTGATAGCCCAGGAGTTGATCATTGGCTGTCCCGCCAGTGTCTCAGTCATTGGGAACGGTCGCGCCGCGCGCGCCATTGCCGTCAACGAGCAGCTCATCGGCCTCTCCTGGGCCGGGGCGAAAGGTTTCAGGTACAGCGGGAACATCACGCCCCTCGCTCCCCCGCAATGCGGCATAGGGCAGATGGCAGAAGAGATTATTGCAAAGCTGGGGCTCGTGGGCAGCAATGGAGTTGATTTTTTGCTCACCGAAAAAGGTCCCGTGGTGGTAGAGGTCAATAGCCGCTTTCAGGGCAGCCTGGATACTGTGGAATTGTCCGGCGCAGATAATGTCTTCCAGGCTCATCTGCAATCCTTTTTGGGAAGGCTCCCCGAGCGTCCGGCCCAAACAAGCTGTACCGCAGGCAGAATCATAGTCTATGCCCCCTCTGATCTGACCATTGAGGCGGATCTGGTCCGAGACTGGACGACAGATGTGCCTAGAAAGGGATCGCGAATAGCCGTAGACGATCCAATCCTTTCCATATTGGCCACGGGATCGGGCAGGGACGAAGTAATGGCCCAGCTAAAGACGAGAACGGCAATGCTAGGTGGGACAATTAAAGCAAATTACCAGGATACTACCCTGTAGAGCCAGTTGCTGATCAGTGTCCAGACCTTGACAAATCCTGATCCTTTCTCCAGCTTTTTTTTGTCATTTTCGCTGTACTTTTTTCCATCCTTCATCCACGAGTCCATGAAGTAAGGTCATTTCTTGTTTGAATTTAACAATGTCGGTCTACATTGATGGCGCCATAGGCGCAAAAGTGCTAGGAATACGTATTCCGGCGTCAGTATAAAAAGATAATGCTTAATAAAGGTAATATAGCATAAGGGGAACGGTATTGGTAGAGATAAATGCAGGGGATGAAATGAAGTCACCGGAAAGAATTACCATCGCGTTAGATGAAGAGACGGCCGGCCTGTCCAAGAAGATGAAGGAAGACCTGGGCATGTCCCAGAGCGAGCTGATGCGAGAGTCCCTGAAGTTCTTTGGCAAACACAAGATGCTTTTTGACTTCGCCGAGGACAAGAAGGTTTACACCCATGCAGAAATGCTCTCCGCAGGCGAACATGTGATCCTGGATATCGATCACTGGATAATGTTTCTAAGCTTCATTGAAACTCATCCGGACAAGGAAAAGTTCTGGAATATGCATAAAGAGGTCTGCCGGGCTCATGCCGAGCAGTTCAAACACAAGCTCTTCAATGCGGAGAGCATATTGAGAAGACTTGAGATCTGCAACCTCTTTAATATGAGCAAGACCGGCAAGAATGAGTTCACCCTCATCTTCGGCTCGGATGCGCCCAAGAAATTCGTGCGCATTGAGCTGGAGGAAATCTTTGCCGGCATGGGCTTCCTGGTTGAGATCAAAGATGACTTCTCAAAGCTGAGGGTCAAGGTAATTCATGATCTATAGTATGTGAACGCTCCCCGCCCTAAAGGACGGGGCTTCTATCGCTTTTGCGAACAGACTTCATCCCCCGTCTGAGAATGTTGATTGCTGCATTTAGATCTCTGTCCATAGTCAAGCCACATTCCGAGCAGTTATGGATTCTTTCAGAGAGATCTTTTTTGACTATCATGCCACACCGTGAGCACATCTGAGAAGTATACTTGGGATCAACCAGGACAACCTTAGAGCCAGCGTATGCTGCTTTGCTCTCGGTTGCTTTTACCAGCATTCCCCATGCAACGTCCGATATGGATTTTGCCAGGTGATGAATCTTGAGCATGTTCTGAATATCAAGATCTTCAAAGACTATTACGCCGAAACGGTTTACCAATTGGCGACTAACCTTATTGGAGAAATCGGCTCTCTTGTCTCCGATTCTTTCATGAATTCTAGTTACCACTTTGGACGCTTTTCGTCTGAGAGAAGATCCTTTAGGAAGCTTATCGCGTTTGCTTTGTGCTTTGGCTAATGCCAACTCATCTTCTCGGAAGAATCTAGGATTATCAATCTTCTCGCCATTTGAGAGGGTGGCAAAGCTCGCCAAGCCTACATCGATTCCTACAACAGATCCATCTTTCCAAGGAGGCCGTGGGATAGCTCCCATATCGACGGAGAAGCAAGCGAACCATTTACAAGTTGGCATTCTGCGAATAGTACAGGTCTTAATCTTACCAACAATTGGCCTATGCAACTTGATCTTGATATCTCCAATCTTGGAAAGATGGAGCATTTCAGAATCCAACTCAAAACCAGATTGGGAGTACGTGATGCTATCGTATCTACTCTTTCCTTTGAACCTTGGATAACCTGGTTCTTCTCCTGCCTTGACCCTTCGGAAGAACGCTTTGAACGCCAGTTCCACCCTAAGAGCTACATTCTGAAGAACCAGTGAATGGACATCCTTGAGTTCGGGTACCTCCAGCTTCAGTTGAGGTAATCTATCCTGAGTCTCAAATCGTTTAACCGTTCTTTGCTCAAGCTCCCACGCATTCTTTCGATATGCAAGCGTATCATTATAGACAAATCTGCAAAGCTCAAGTTGCCGTTCTAAGATAGTAACCTGAGATTTTGTAGGTTTGAGCCTGTAGCGATACGTTTTAAGCATTAGTAGATTATTGATTTATGATCTTAAATAGTTATTGTTAGGCAGAAACAGGGGCAAAGGACTTCGCTTTCATCTCCACCCTGAAGGATGGGGACTTACCGATGTTTCGACATCTCGTCGAAACTCTCGCTGACCCGCGGTCAGCGATGTTCGTCCTTCGCAATCCTACAAGTTAAAAAAGAGTTGTGAAGAGGTTCTCTAAATCTTATCCAGAGCCTTGACTACCTCGCCGAAGATGGTCTTGATATCGCCCACACCGAGAACGGTGGCGACGATGCCTCTCTTGTTGTAGTAGTCGATGAGTGGCTGGGTCTGGGCATGGTAAGCAGTCAGTCTCTCCTTGACTGTCTCTTCTGTGTCGTCTGCCCTCTGGTACAGGTCGCCGCCGCAGGCGTCGCACTTTCCGGCAACCTTTGGCTTATTGAAGAGTTCGTGGTATGTAGCGCCGCACTTGCACATCCTTCTGCCGGTCACGCGCTTGACCAGCTCTGCATCGGGAACATCGATGTTCAGAACCACATCGATCTTCTGGCTGAGAGCGGGAAGGATCTTATCCAATGCCTCTGCCTGGGGCATGGTCCGGGGGAAGCCGTCCAGCATCCAGCCGCCTTTAACGTCATCCTTGGCCAGGCGATCCTTGATGATATCGATGAGAAGAGTGTCAGGAACCAGTTTTCCGGATTCCATGAACTTCTTGGCCTCAACGCCAAGTGGAGTTCCATTGCGAACATTCTCTCGAAGAATGTCTCCGGTGGAGACGTGCTTTACATGGTACTTGTCTACGATCATCTTGGCCTGTGTGCCCTTGCCGGATCCCGGTGGACCGATCAGAATAATATCCATTCCATTTCCTCCTAAATTCCCTTAACAAGCAGCAATTGCCGCTTGTGAGCGTGAAATGATACAATGGCATACTTTAAAAAACCTTTTCTTAGCGCCCAAATATCGGCATCATCGCTATTTTGTTTTGTGAACTTAGTTTTTCCTAATTATCGTTGTGCGTCCTTTGTGGCTTTGTGCCTTTGTGGTTTGGTTTTTTTGGTAGAAATGTCGAATTAGAGCTTACTACCACTACTACCATCACCACAAACACTCATGATCCTCAGGACAGGGATCATACAAAGACACAAAGGCACAAAGAAGAGGACCCAAACCACCATACCTCTAAAGCAGTATATAGTGGGAAATTATGGTGACAGCACTCATGAGCGCGCCTGAGAATATCGGTATGGAGAAGTTGTCGTCCAGGCTTCTCTTTCCAATGATAATCGCTACGCCGTCGGCGAAGGTAGCCGCTGCCGCCCCTGCCAGGTAAATGGGAAAGGAAAGGCCGGAAAAGCCGGAAGCAAGGTAGCCGATAAAAAGACAGGCTGTGAACATGGCGGCGACAACGGGCAGGGGCTTGATGCGCCCTCTCCCCGCGGAAGCCGCCGCGCCTCGCACATCGCAGTTATTCAAAATGGAGCCGGCGAGACCACTTACCGTATCACCCAGGGTGAGAAAGAGCATGGAGGTCACGGCGATGCTGGGCGGGAAGAGCAGCACACAAAAAAGGCTGCCCATCATGTAATAAATGTAGCTGGCAACCTTTGTCTCCTCGTGATCACGCACCTCAGGCAGCCTGATCTTTCCCTTCAGCCGTGCCGCCTCCAGCAACAAAGATGCGGCCAACACAAGAACGATGATGCTCGCCGTAACCGTACGGCCCAGTAAGATGATGCCCAAAGGCACGGAAAGGCCGGTGAGGTGAATGGCCTTTCTGCGCGCCTCTTTGACCAGCTTGGCGCGCCACTCAAGAGCCAGTTCAGGCACGATCAGCTAGTCTCCCTGCTTACTCCCTCTTCCCAGATGCTACCAGATCTCCTGCATCCTGGAACTTGAGGAGGCCGCTAAGCATTGCCGTCAGCTTGTCGGCCACTTGCCACCGTGGGACTTTGACCTGCTCCATGCTGTCGCGGTCTCGAATGGTAACCGTGCCCTGCTCGAGAGTATCATAATCTACAGTGACCGCGAAGGGTGTGCCGATCTCATCGTTGCGCCTATATCTTCGCCCGATCGATCCGGAAGTATCGTAGTCCACGCGCATGCCGCGCCTTCGTAGCTCCTGCAAAATGGCCTTGGCCGGATCCGATAGCTCCTTTCGGTCCATCAAAGGCAAAACTGCCACCTCAATGGGGGCGACGGCCGGCAGGAATCTGAGCACAGCCCGCGGCTCGCCGTCCACAGCGTCCTGGTAAAAGGAGTGGTCCAGCACGGTGTAAATTATCCGGTCAATGCCAAAAGAGGGCTCAATGACGTGTGGTACGACCTCTTCTCCGCGAATCTCTTCCTCCATGCTCTCAAAGGAGAATAGGGTGGGATCAATCTCAATTGTCTCTCCCTCGATGGTCAAATGGATCACTTCGCCCCTCTTTAGCTCCTCTGGAGAAAGGGCCTTGAGTGCCTCGCCTACTGCCTTGGCCTTGGCTTTGAACCTGGGTCCCAGGGCCTTGAAGTTTGGCTTGACGACCATCTTACTGCGTTTCACAGGCTGATCGTAGTGCACGAAGACGCTCAGATTGACTTTGCTAGCCTCGGCGTGAGCTTTCAAGTCAAAGTCTGTTCTGTCCGCCACGCCCACGATCTCAATCCAGCCCAGCCGGTCCAAAAAGACCTCTGCGTCCCAGCAGTCTGCGGCATAATGAGCCATCTCATCGACTTTGTGCTGGCGAAAACGCAGCTTGTCCGGGGCTACGCCTACTGCCAGGAGGAATTGATAGGTGCGAGCCACGTAGTAGGCCAGGGCCTGATGAGCCACAATTGCCTTCTCCACAGCCTCGCCAAAGGTCATCTCCTCAGCCTCGCCCCTCTCCTGCGCCGCTTGGGAGTAGAACTTCATCTTGATGTCCGCGACCTCGGCGAAACGGGGGTGGCTCTTATCGCGCGGATCGATAAAGATCTCCGCCTCGGCCTGAGTGAACTCCCGCAGCCTGATCACTCCCTGGCGCGGTGAGATCTCATTTCTAAAGGACTTACCGATCTGCACCGCGGCAAAGGGCAGAGAATCGCGGAAATAGCGCAGGAGCCGGGGGAAGTTGATGAACATGCCCTGCGCCGTCTCCGGTCTCAGATAGCCGGTCATCTTGTTGCCCGGACCAATCATGGTCTTGAACATGAGATTGAACTCGTATACCGAGGAAAGCTCTCCACCGCACTCCGGACAGCCTATCTCATTGTCCTGAATGCATTTGTAGATCTCCTCATTGCTGAGCGCATCTGGCACCTCAATGATGTGTTTGATGAGGTGATCGGCCCGGTAGACCTCTTTGCACTCCTTGCAACTGGTAAGCGGATCGGAAAAGCCGCTCAAGTGGCCGGAGGCCTGGTAGATTCCCTCCACGCCGATGGTGGGCGCCTCGATCTCTGCAAATCCCTCCGATATGACGAAGTACTGCCGCCAGATGTCTTCAATGCGCCTTTTGAGGGGCGCGCCCAGTGGGCCGTAATCGTAAAAACCGGCAGCTCCGCCATAAAGCTCAAAGGCGGGCCAGAGAAAGCCGCGCCTCCTGGCGAGTTCGTTTACCAACTCATTCTTGTCCATGCCAATCCTCGTTATGGTTTAAAAGCACGGAGGGTGATTTAATCTTTGTTATGTGACGGTGCGATTCCTGGCAAAAAACTGGTATGGAAAATCAGTTCTCGAAATACATATTTAATTGAGGCAGTGCCTCAGCCGATTGCCGAAACCGCTAATAACATCCCGAAGGCTACGGCAACGCTGCAAAGAAGGATTATGTCGCCGTACTTGTTGTGCATCAACTCCTTCAGGCCGGATAGTATGCAGTCTGTGTCTTCGTATCCATCCTCTCGGCTCTGCCCCAAAACGCCGCTCACCTTTTGCATGCAGCATACCTGGGTCGTCTGCATTTAAGTAGCTATTTTTCACATTGGCGTTTTATGGGGGCTTAAAATCTTATTTAAATCATATGAATGCCATATTGGCCTTTTGTAGGCAATATTTGGAAAAATATATCTCCAATGAGCACTTTTTTGAGCAATAGCCTGGGGCGATGATTGGATAATTATGCGCAATCCTTCGACGCCTACCAAAAAACTGGTTTTGCCGTGAAATCCTGTCGCAAAAAAATAAAAGATAATGGATTGGTCAATGGGCCGGCTTTATCCATCCCGTCCCCCTTCTCACTCAATTTTGACCTCTTTTCCCTTTCTCTTCTCTTTCTTGTCCAGCTCCAGTGTCAAGACGCCATTCTTGTAGGAGGCTTTGGCGCTGTCCGTGTCGATGGCGGAGTCGAGATAGATCATCTTGTAGAAATTTTTATCGTCATCGGTCTTGATCTCTACACTGTCCTCGGCCACATCCAATCTTACCTTGTCTTTGTCCACACCGGGCAGCTCTACGAAGATCCTGAACCTCTCCTTCTCGTTCATGACGTCAACCAGTGGCTCACGGCCCGAGCTGGGCTCGATGCCCCGGTGGGATGGCTTGATGTTGCCAAACTCACTGAAGACTGGTTCCTTTCCCGGTTCTGCCGTATAGCTGAAGCCGTAGACGAAGGGGCCGTATCGCCGAGATACGCCTCCTGGTGTCTCATCTTCGCGTACAAAGGTCTTGAACTCGGCGGGCATATTCTCCTCAAACCTCTTGATCATGTCCTCAAAGGGCTCTTTAAACCAGTCCTCTTCGAACTTTTCCTTCTTCTCAAAGGGAAAGCCTTTGGCAAAGCTCTCGAATATGTCGAATATTGATGGATATCTCTTGTCCCACATTTAACTCACCTTACGATTACTTTTCTATACTAACCTTATGATAGTGGTGGGATATAAATTTTTGGGCTCGTCGTGAATTTTCAGTGGCTAACGATATTAGTAATATGCTCGAAAATCGAAAATTGCAGGTGAAAAGAAGACGAGAAAAACGCTGATCCACAGCGCCCTCCTCAGAGGGACAGAACCGCTAAATTGCGGTCGTCTCATCTCGCCTAAGGCCAATGCGTTAATTTTAGGCTAGGGCAGCACTGGAATTTTAGCACAGCGCCCGTTTTAAGGGGACCCTGTCATCGGTAGATGGGGGGCCTGGCACTAGCCTTTTTCTCAACACATTCCTGCGCCGCGTTTTTCCCTTATAATGATCCATGGCGATTTTTGCATTGCGCCTGAAAAGGCGATTTTCGCCGCTGCCGAAGACCTACGCCGAAATTTGCGCGGCGCCTTCCGACCCCGGATTATTGATCGATCCGAGCTAAGATGGAGGATGAAATCTATCATCCTGCGCCAGAATGATTGGTCGGACAGACTTAACCGGCCTATGGAACTTGTCCTTTTGGAACACTACGCGACAAACAACTACTATATTCGTTATAGATATATCTAGTTTTCGGGCATGCATGGCAAAGCAATCATTAATGGGAACGAGGATGCTAGTGTATAGTCATTGTTGTCAGGGCAAAAAGAGCCTAAAGCCGTGCAAGGAAGAAATGGTACAGGACTCTGAAAGCCGCCCGGATGTGTATTTATGATAGATGGCTTGGTTCAGTTTGAGGCAAAAATCCAGAGCTTCAAGAGTATCAGATCGAGGGTGGTCGGGCCTGACTCTGAGGGGCCCTGGATTGAAGGAGGAATGGAGGATCTTATGGTCCATTTCACTTATGCCAGTTGGACCGCCTATAACCTGGGATGTGCCCTTTCCATAGCTCTATCCAGCAAAGATGAGGATATGGGACGCTCCATCTCGGATATGATGACCAGGATGATCTCTTCCATGGGTGCCATTCAATTGGCAGAAATCCGTCTTTCGCCTGATGCCATAGACGAGCTGAAGAGAGATCACCTCGAACCCTGAAAAGCAATTCAATACAGAAAAGATAGTAGCCCGGCCGGGATTCGAACCTGGGTGGGGAGGTCCAGAGCCTCCTGTGATTGACCGCTACACTACCGGGCTTCGCCTCTACCCTTGCAGCAGGTAGTTATTAATCTATCGATTGGCTAGGCACCCTTTCGGCCCCAGGGCAGCTAAGGAGTACCACCTTGCCTTCACCGGACAGATCCTCTTTGGCCAGTTGCAGGTTTTCTTGCGGCTTTACAGGCCCCTTGCCTTTAAGAAAATCATCCACCGGCTCAAGCTCAAAACCCAAGGCCCCAGTCCTATAGTGCATGGGTATCGTCACCACCGGATGCAGTTGTTTCATCACCTTGTTCGCGAGAACGGCATCGATGGTATATCTCCCGCCCACAGGCAGAAAGAGCAGATCCACCGGGCCTATGGCCTCTACCTGGCCCCTGCTCAAAGTATGCCCTAAATCTCCCAGGTGACAGACTCTTATACCGTCCAACGCGAAGCAGAAGATAGTGTTCTCGCCTCGCAGCTTTCCTCTCTTTGCATCATGATACGACTTTATGCCCGTGATCTCCATTTCCTTGCTGATGTAATAGCCGGGACCGAAGATCACATCAGGATCGCTCCCTGCGGCATCGACATTATTGTGATCCAGATGGTCGTGGCTTATAATTACAATGTCCGCCTCAGTTATCGGCATGGCATAGCCTACATCGCTCTCATGAAACGGATCCAGTAGCAGAGAAAGACCTTCTTCGCTCTTTAAAAAAAAGCAGGAGTGTCCCAGCCATGTAACAATCATAGCTACAAATAAGATCTCCTGCTAAAAATCCCTATCGATTCGAGCATCGATCACGGCATGAACTACTCCGGGTGAGTACTTTTTGACCAGCACACAGTTCTGGATCTCGGCCCGGCGGCCCAAAGCTGCCGCCGCCTTTGTCACATCTCTAATGGCTGCGGCCGGATACATGCTAGCGGCAATGGTCTGATGGTAATGCAGTATGCCTCCCGGCCTCAGAGCGGAAATGCCTTTTTGCAGGTATTGGTCGGTTACCTGGACCATGCCCATCACTACTCTGTCGGCAACTGCATGCGGAGTCACCTTCGCGCAGTCACCTAAGACCGGCTCTACAATCTCTTCTACATGGTTTTGCCGGATATTTTGGCAGAGATAATGGTAGGCGTTGGGATTCAGCTCAATGGCCACGATCTTCCTAGGCCGGGAATGAACGGCCATGGGAAGAGTGAAGTAGCCAATTCCAGCAAACATGTCCACTACATACTCGCCTTTTCCAAAGCGGCTCATTCTTATGCGCTCCATAAGGTTCCCAGGCGAGAACATCACCAGGCTTGCATCCAGATTGAAGATCACTTTATTTTCTTTGTGCACCGTCTGGGTCTTGTTGCCGACGATAACTCTTCGTACGGGCTCGCGAAAGGGGCCAAAGATGCCCTCGTCAGCTAAGACCGTGCCGCAGCGAGGATAAAAGTCTAAAAGTGCCTGGCCGATATGGTGCTCATACGCCGTCAGGTCGGGATGAATCTTGACTACTATTACCTCACCCAGTAAGAACCAGCCGCGCGGAATAAGATGGATATATTCTTCGGGAATCTTTCCTTGCAAGGCATGAAAGAGATCCAGCTTTTTATTGTAGAAGGCGGGGTCCTCTTGCAAAACGAGCTCGCAGCCAGAGACAGATCTGATGACTGGGATCTCTACATGGCTTTGTCTCTTTATTACCTTGCGGCTCTTATCAAAAACTCCAAGAGAGACTACCCTTTTTAGAGCCGCATCAGCGTCCTTTTTCTTGGCGATTACCGCCAGCCTAATTTCTTCGGGTGTAGCTCTGCTCAAAGCTTACCCCAACTCCTGTCAGGTTGAACGTCAAGACCGAGGTCTCATTCTTGCGTGTGACGAAGTAATCCTTGCCGTGAACCAGCAGGTTGGTGTCGAAGCCTTCCGGCGCATAAAAGCTGAGGCTGACCGGAATTGTTGTCCGGTTGCCCTGCAGATATATCTTCACGCTGGCGTCTCCCGTGGAGTTCATTCGCACCAGTGTATTCTCTGCATGGGAGATGGTCACAATTCCGCCTCTGGCACTGATGCTCTGGTCGATATTTTGGGGCAGAGCCATTTCCATATCATTGGCCATTCCCTCTGGGTTGGTGATGTCCAGGCCCAGATAGCTTTCGTTGCTGGAATTGGAAAGGTATGTGGAATACAAAACCAGGAACGTTGGCTGTACCGGTGCCTGTACTAGCGTTGGGCCATAGAAGGATACAACTGCAAAAAGAGCCAGCAAGATGGCCGCGCCAAGCAAGGTGACAGTTTTTGGCGGCATTGCCATCTTCTTCTTGGTCAATGGCGGCTTCTCCGGCTCTTTTGCATTTACTACTATCTTTTCAGCAGGCTCGCTGGGAGAAGGCGCCTCTAATGTATCCATTGCCGGAGTGATCTCCTCGAAGGCCTCCGGTGTGTGCAGGGGATAAGACTGCAGTTTTGCTTCTGCGTCCTGATCTATGGCAATGGCGGGCGCATTATTTGCGATCTCATCCACGTGAGCCGTTTTTGGCTCCGGCTCATCCTCTTCTATCGGCATTGGGCTATCCGGGAGCGAGGGGGTCTTCCTTCGCGTGGGCAGCACCACGATTCCCTCCTCGAAGTTCAAGACTAAATCGGTATATGTACCGCTAACATCCACGAACTTGAGTGCGCGCGGAACCAGATAGGAGACGCCGGAGATCTTGACCTCTTCGAAGAACTCGGTATTCTTCATCAAACGATCCTTGAAAGCGTAAACTGCCCCGCTTTCCATCTTGGCGTCTATCTCGCTAAGGCTGGGGAAGCGGTCTTCCTGCGCGGCCAGTTCTTTAGTGGCCACGACATAGGCTTCAAAGAAAACACGGCTCATTCTGTTGAGCCGATTGGTGTAGCGCCTATCGAAGAGAAAGGAGAAGCTATCTCCTTTGAGCTGCAAGCTCTCTTCTCGCGAATGCCGCCAGGCAGAGAAAGAGACGTCCATCAGAAGATAATATCACCAAACCAAATAAGTATTTTATGTATGGAAAGGAGCATATCTCATATCAATCTCGTATGACAGGTATCTTTAAATCTCGCAGGCAGAACATTAGGGATTTGATGAAGCATTTGAGATTGGGGCACATTCTTCTGCTCATTGGGGTGGGGCTATTATTGGGGTCGGCAGCGGCAGAGCTTACGGCCTTTCAGAATCTGGTACCATCAGCAGATGTTGGACAGATGGTAACTGTAACCGTATCGCTGACTTATAATGGACAGACACCTACACAGGCTGTGGTCACGCCCAGCCTTCCGCCTGGAGTTGTCGCGAATGCGGGAGGCCAGAGCACACAGTTGTACCCTGGTGTCACGCAGCAGATCAGCTACCCCCTTACTGCAGAGCAGAGCGGGACTTATTGGATCGTATCTGAGATATCTTATGCGGAAGAAGGGACAATGCGCAATCTTCGACTGGAAGCGCCGTTTACGGCTACGGCTTCAGCTTTGCCCGAGACCCTGCCAATGCCAGGAGCGCAAACACCCGGTGCAGAGCCGAATGGATCAAATCCGAGGGGAACGGACCCCTTCCCAATGCCACCAGGCGATAACCCGCCCGGCGGAGTATGGCCGGGTGATGCAAGACCCGAGAATAACGGAACGGGAGACGGCCGATTTCCTGAAAATGGCCCTGACCAGGGAGAACGCCCCCCTGGTGAGGGAAATGAATCCTTTTAGTTTAATTTTTGTTAATCTATATCCAAATCATCGCGAGTAAAGAGCGCTTGCAGCCTAAAACCCCTTCCTTCGATAGATTCTCTTCCGCCTTCCTGGCGGTCCAGTATGGTCAGTGCTTGCACAGGCCGATAGCCTGCGGCCTCAATGCGATCGATGGCTCTAAGAAGGGATGCGCCCGAGGTGACCACGTCTTCCACCACAGCGACCATCGCTCCTTTTTGCAGAGCCGGCCCCTCCACATAGCTCATGGTGCCGTGCTTCTTGGGCTCTTTTCGCACAATCAGGCCGGCCAGGCCTCTCTTTTGCATATGGCTTAGAACCGTGATAGCTGATACAATGGGGTCCGCACCCAGGGTGAGACCGGCCACGGCGGATACCTCGGGCCGGATCATCTCCAGCATCAGCTTGCCAGTGAGGTAGGCCCCTTCCCCACTTAAGGTAACCCGCTTGCAGTCCATGTAATAATCGCTGATTTTGCCAGAGGACAGGGTGACCGGCCTCACCTCAAGGGACTTGTCCTTGAGCAATTCCAAAAGTCTCTCTTTATCATTCACTCGTTATCGCCCTCTCTTGTTGGAATTGCATTGGCAATAATTCTTATGGCTTAGCTTAGCTTTCTTTGCACCGCTTTTATCTCCGCCAGGGTGCCCAGGTTGGCTCCGTCCAGCAGATAGAGGCGTGCTCCCTCCCAATCGGCTATAGTAAGCAGTGGGCCGCGCATTTCCTCGACCGGCTCATTGAGGGGCAGTCCGCCGCAAAGAATGTTGAAGGCGGGGGCGATGATGATCTCACTATCCCTGGCAAAACCGTAATGCTCTTGCACCGCGCCAGGCACAAGATGAGTTTTTGCCCAAACGGGGCGGGAAGGTGAATGGCCTAAAGGGTCTGGAAGCCTTACTGCCGGATGAAGGTGCCCCGCCACCTGGGCTTGTGCACGCATAACCTTTTCATCCGGCCAGGTGTGGCCGTGGAAATAGCCTACATTGTCCAGCACAAAGCCGGAGGACGCACGCACCCGCACACCCAGGGGGGCCATGTCGGCAAGGTTGCTGTCATGATTTCCCGGCACAATCTCCACCAAGACCTGAGCAGAAAGCCGGCGCAAGAATTCGGGTATCTCCCTCTTCTCCTGCCAGCTCGTCCTGGGAACGTTGTGCTTTATGTCCCCTAAGAGCAAGAGCCGGTCCGGTTTTATCTCCGCCAAAAAGCCCAGCAGCTGCGCTAAAATTTTCCCGGTCTGGCTGGGAATAGAGACGCCTCCCAGCCTTAGTTCATACTCCAGACCCAGGTGAAGATCGGCGGCCACCAGGACGCGCTCTTCTCCCTCCACCAGGAGAAGGGGCGCGTCAAAGACAGGCGTGATCAATCGAGGAGCCTCTTCAGATCCATTGCCAGCTCTTCCAGGCCTGAAGCTATGCCCTGGCAGGAGCACTCTATCATGAGGTTGACCCGAGAATCATCCGTTTCTCCGGCGCGGCGAAAGTCCGTTCTGATCCCCAGGATCTTTTTGCCCTGCCTGAAGAAGTAGCCTATCTCCCAGGCGGTGCCGTCGTCAACCGAAGAGCCGTCCAGCATGGCCACCATGATATCGCATTCGTTTAAGGCCTGCAAATTGGCCTGGAAGATCTCTGCCGGCTTCGATGAGCTTGGGACGATCTCATGGGGCCAGATTATTCGAACGCCCTCCAGCCTGTCCTCTAAGAATCTCTTGACACGTTCCCCCCAGGTGATCTCGCCCCGCGAGAAGAGCGGGCCGGATAGGTAGATCTTGTGCTCCATAACATTTGCCCCGATGCCTTTGTGTCTTTGTGCCTTTGTGGTGAACAGCAAGCTGCACCTAACCACAAAGACACAAAGGCACAAAGAACTTTCATATCTAAACGGCTGATGCTTCCTTCAGTCTGGCTTTTACAAAGCATCTCTCCAGACTGGCCAAAAACCAGCCCACCTTGGGGCCCTGCCGGTCGCCCAGGAAAGTCAGATAGATGGCCTGGAAGAACTTCTTGGAGTCGAGGCCCTGCTCCTTGGCCACGGCATAGACCAGTTCATGAATGTCGGCTGCCGTCTTCTCCTCTAGCTGCTCGGCCAGGATTCCCAGGCTCTTCCTCTCCTCGGGAGTGAGGTTTTTAACCGCGACCGGAAGTGCCTCTTGCACCTGGAACTTGACGTAAGCCGGCGCGTATTTGTCCAGCCAGGTCTGCACATTTCTGGCCCGGCCTAAGATCTCTTCGCGACGGGTTAAGACGTCGTAGCCGGATCTTTTCAGGGCCACGAAGAGACCGTCCTCGTCACCGCGAGCGATCTGCACCGCCGTAACCATGTGGCGGAAGGGAATCTCGAAGGGCCCGCTCTTACTGATATTGGATAGCTCAATGGCCCTCTCATCGCCCTTTCGCTGGTCGTACTCGTCCACCAGGGATAAGAGCGGCAGTCCCGGGTCAAATTCGATGTGCTTCTCTGGCTTGTTCCTGATGATCAGGTAGCGCAGGACCTCAGGAGGCACCACGTCCAGCATCTCCTGAATGGTGACCACAATTCCTGTGGAGCTATGCATGGCGCCCACCCCCTTGAGGTGGATCCACTCGTAGACCATGGGGAAGGGGGCAGGGTAGCCGTAGATCTCTTCGCTGATGCGCTTGCCGGTGTCGTAGGAGCCGCCGGAGGTGGCGTGGTCCTTGCCAAAGGGCTCCACAGTAACATTAAAAATGGGCCAGCGGGCCGGCCAGTCCACCCGCCAGACCAGCTTGCCTCCGCCGCTCATGGATACGGTGCCCTGCGAGCCGCAGGAGCACTCGTAGTCCACCGTCTCGCCTTCCAGATCAAAGCCCGTGACATGGGTGGTGTTGGTCCGCCCGCAGCTACTGCATATCGCATCAAAGGGGCTCCAGCCGGCCGGAACATCGCGGCCCGAGACCTCTTTTAATATGCGGGCGATGTCGTCTTTGCGCCGCAGCGCGGTCTTGATGGCCTCATTGTACTTGCCCTCTTTGTAGAGCACATCGGCGCGGTAGACCTCTGGCTTGATGCCCAGCCGCTCCATGCTCTTCAAGAAGGGATTAAGAAAATGGTCGGCGTAGCTGGCGCAGCATCCCAGGGGGCAGGGAATATCGGAGAGGGGTTTTCCAATGTGCTCGGTGAAGCTCTCCGGCAGGAAGGGATAGAGTCTTCGCAGGCGGTCGTAGGTGTCGGCGATGTAGATGAGCTTTGCCTCCACACCCCGGTCCAGAAGGGCGCGGTAGACGGCCTCTGCCGTCATGACCTCGCGCATGTTTCCGATATGAACCGGCCCGGAGGGGGTTATGCCCGTGGCGATGGTGTGCGGGCCGCTCTTTTCGAGCTTCTCGGCGATGACGTCAGCCCAGTGAATAGACATAACCGCAATTCGATGCAGGAAGGAGATATTAAGCTTCCGTCAGTTTCACATCTCGCCTGAAATACATTTGAACTATTTAGCGCAATTTGCCTAGAGATAGATATGTATCTGTTTAAATAGAAAGAAAAGACAATTGATGGTGGTGAATGTGTTATGGCGGGATCATCGTCTACTTGTATTGAACCTGAAAAATTAAAGTACGAAGTTGATGCCCAAATCGAAGCTTTAAAAGTGAATTTTTGCGGATCACTTTTAAAAAAGGGGACACAGGATCTAATAATCTATTTGGCAAGAATAAGCCTTGAACCGATTGCAAAATTATTTAGGTTCCTCGCTATTCTAAGTGGACATGGGGCAAAGTTTAACAATATCCTTTCTTAAATTATTATCTATGACTCAATCCAATGAAGATCTACTTAAACTTGCATTGAATCTCCAAGATCCTTGGTATATCAAATCTATAGAATTCAGCAATGCAAAAAAGCAAATTGATATAAACATCGATTTTACGGCAGGTAGTCGATTTGAATGCCCATTATGCAAAACGCCGGACAATCGCATTCATGACACAAAGAATAGAGTATGGCGGCACCTCAACTTTTTCGGTCGTGAATCTTTAATAGGTTTTAATTATGTAATATGGATATGTCAATAATTCATGCAGGCTCCAGATATGATC
>JAABPZ010000122.1 GCA_011391755.1 Methanothrix sp.
CACCAGCCATTTCTGCAGAACGGCAATGGTCTCGTCATCCAGGTATAAGATACGGTTGGATCTTTTCTTCTTGACCTTAAGTGTCACCTCACCCTTGTCAAGATCGACATCCGTCACATCCAGGCTGATTAGTTCGCCTACGCGCATGCCAGTTTTGAAGAGCAGCACGAGGATGCATTTGTCGCGACTATCCAAGATAGAGTTGACGAGTCGCGAAGCGTCTTCGACACTGATTAGCTTTCGGACCTTCCTGCACTCGCTACAAATCAGTTTGGCTCTTCGCTGTTCCATGTTGCTAACCTCAAGTTATCATGAAATGGGATCTGGGGCCTGGACCAAGAAATCGGCAAGCAGGTAACCAACCACCCAGTCCAGGTGGCTGGGTTGACATCCCAGAGGAGTTGTACCTCCTGTCACATCCACATGAGATAGCGAGGAACCATCAGTTTTATCATTCCCGCCTCCCTGACAACCGGCGCGCTCCATCTTCCCGCATACCCCATTCTTTTTGTATATGTCAAAGAACGAATCGATAGTTCCTGAGCACCATATGACTTAACTGATAAGATACATATACATTCATGACAGTAATACACTCGGAAATTGATATGAATGCTCACATAAACGATGCTCCTGAGAGATGTGCTTACTGTGCTGGTTCCGGACCTATTACTCATATTTCGGCTCATTTTCCTGCCGCCAAAATTGAGCTCCGGCTTGACTGGGGCCGGTCAGCTCTTTATGCTTCCACCCAGATGAGAGAAAGAGATGAGGAGGGATCATGATCCATCGCCGAACCGAATGCGTGGGCATCGCTCTGGTTCTTCTCTTGGCCACCACGACCCTGGCCGCTGCCCAAGAGGTGGGTGCCTTGACAGTCACGACGGACCTCAAGCAGAACACCGCCATAGTCGGTCAGTTGTTCGGGCTTTCCGTGAACTTCAATTACCAGCAGGTAGACGCGGACAAAATTGTTGGCATCAGGCTCACGCCTCTCTACGAATCGTACAACCCTACCATGCTCTTAACCGATCCGTACGATCAAATCCTTAAGCCTGTCGTCAATGAGAAGATGGCCTGCTCCCAGACCACAGGGCATAAGAAGTGTAATGGCGACCACAAGATCGACTTCGAAGTCTATTTCACGGAGGAGATCATCCCCGAGAATGGGATCAAGATCGACGCTTACGTCATGACCAAGGATGGCAATTATTTCCATATCGTTGACCAATACATTCTCAAGGTCAAGATGATCCCCAAGTCGCGGCTCGATATCCGCACGGTCTACTGCCCCCGGCCTCCAGATACCGTCCAGGTCGGCGAGAACGTCCCCTTCCGCGTAGAGGTCAATTGCGTCAGCCTGCTTCCGGAAAGTGAGATCTTCGGCACTATCGAGGTGATCTCCGGAGGGAACGGCCACTGGACATGGAGATCCCCGAAAATGTCCGGCTCAAGCCTCTACGTCTCCGAGCCGTTCCAGGTTACATTCAACCAGCCCGGTCGCTGGAAGCTCCGGGCAACGGCTAAAGGGGGTTTCGCCGTCGCGGAGCCCTATGAGTTCGAGGTCGAAGTCGTCGATCAGCCCATGCGCATTCTGGGACCTGTGCGGATCGGCTATCCGAAGCCGCCTGACGCTGTCCGCGAGGGCGAGCGAGTTCGGTTCGACGTGTCCATGGACTACAAGAATTTCCCGCCGGGCACGGTGAGCGCAGTCGTCTTCATAGATCCGGCCACAGGAAAAGACCTGAGCCAAGGCTGGGCATCCTCACGCCAGCTAGGAGGCAACGGCACTTGCGACTTCGAGCCCATTGTCCTCACCGCCCCCGCGCCTGGGACTTGGGAGCTGGACGTGACAATCCGATTGCCGAGGCTGGACGTCCCTGGGGAATACGAGACGTCCTACACCAAGCGGATCTCGCTCCAAGTGCTCTCGGAGACAGTCGCTCCTGCCTGGAATCCCGCGGCCATGAAGGCCGAAATCACGCGCATCCAAAAGCCGCAGGGTACCTTAAAGCTGAACGAGATTGTTCCCGTCTTCATCACCATCAGCTACGAGAAATTTGGCGAGCAAGGAGCCGTTTTGAGGGCTGACGTGACTGAGAGGGGCACCACCATCTTCGCCGGACGGGGCGACTCGATCCTCCTGCGTGATCAGGGGACCTATACCTTCCCGGTCATCAACGTGAAAGCCGCTCATACCGGCACCTTTGCCATCAGGGTGGAGATCGTCGGCCCGAACAACCGGGTGCTGACCACGAAGTGGACCGACTTCACGGTCGTGGACTGAACCCTTGCGAAAACCAGCATTGGTATGGATGTCAGTGATCAGCTAGGCTAAAAAATGCATAAGGCGACGAAATTATTCCCCCCCATCTATGAATATTAGTCCAACGGGCTGCACCGATAGTAGTTCCTTGGTTTTCCAATGAAAGGAAAACGGTGCCAATATTTCGTGAGGCCGTTTCGTACTCCGTGTTGGGGGATAAAGTAGTATCTACAACTCCTGAACCAAATTCAGCAATTCAATGTGAAACTATGCTCATATCCCCAACTGCGGAATATGTGCCAAATAGCTCTCCCTCAGCTCCTTTTTATCAATGTGGTTATAGATATCTATGGCCTCGCCGCGCGTATCCCCGCGCAACTCTTTAACAAAATCCCTGGACATGCCGGCCCGCAGTAGATGGGTCACGAACCAATGACGGCAGCAGTGGGGTGTGAATCGATCCTCTAGCCTATTAGCCCCAGGATTATGCAAGCCCAGACGTTCTGCATGCTTCTCGATAATCTCCTCTACGCTTCTCCCGGTGATCCTTTTTTCGATTTTTGATAGGAAGAGCGCCTTGTCCTGCGCACCTTTTCGGTTCTTTCGCGCAGCCAGCCATCTCTGCAAAACTTCTAGGGCTTCATTATCCAGGAATAGGACGCGATTGGATCGCTTCTTCTTGATTTTGAGCGTTACTTCACCCTTGTCAAGATCGATATCTGTCACATCCAGACTGGTTAGCTCCCCTACGCGCATGCCCGTCTTGAAAAGTAGCACCAAGATACATTTATCCCGGCTGTCAAGAATTGAGTTGGCGAGTCGCGAAGCGTCTTCAACACTTATCAGCTTGCGGATTTCAGAGTCGCTACTATTTTTATATCGACGGAGATAATATTTGCGAAAAGGCAAAATGGGATTGTACTCGACCAACCCTTCTATTATTAAAAATTCATAAAATGCACTCAAGCATGAATATATCCTGTCGATGGTTTTGAACTTCAGCCCCCTCTCCTTCAGACGACTCAAGAACGCCCTGAGATCATCTCTGTCTGCTGTTAAGGGGTTCTTTCCTCTTGTTTCCAGAAAGGCGCAATACTCCTTTGCCCTATAGATGTAATCCATGGTCGAGACCATGCCGCGAAGGTTACAGTCCTCATGGAATCTCCCAACCAGGTCATTTGTGTTTGTGTTCGTGGCGGAGGAAGCAGCAATCACTTGAGCCACTTCCAGCCGCTGGCTGTCTCTTCCACTAGGCCAAAGCGCCCAAGCGATTCAAGCTGATTGTTCACCAGCTTCACTGCGTCGGTGTCTTTTGGGTCTATGCCCAGCTCTTTCAATATTGTATAGCCTTCGAGAGCCTTGCCGCGTTGCAAAATCTTGATTAGTTCCTGGTCGTGGCGTCTGGTCCCTTCGGCCATCTCGACCTCATGGAAGCTGGCATAACGGGCTTTGTAGACATCGGCCTCCAGCTTCTCTAGGAGCATGGTCTTCATCTTTAGCTCAGTGCGAAGCTTTTGTGCCTCTTCTTTAGCTTCCGCGAGCTCTTTGACCATCTCGTATCGTGGAGTCTCATCCTTTGCGGCACGAAATGCTTCTACTGCTTCGAAAACGAACTTGGATAAAGGGAGCCCTGCCTTCTTTGCTTCCTCTTCCCACTCAGTTTTTGCCTTCTTGGATGTTAAATAAACATCCACATACCTTTCCTTGAGATGTGGTGCAACCATGGTTAACTAATAGGCGTCCAAGGTATTTAAATTTTACCGGTATCAACATCTAAGTTGCTTGCTGCGCGGGTGCGCCGCCGCCGTTTCACTTATACAAAGCTCGCCATGCATCATCTATGGCTGGGACTGGGAAGGAAACTGCTATGCCCGTTCGTGGAGAGGCCGACGAGGAAATCAAAGCTCTCCTGAAATGCACAGATGTAGCCTAGACGAAGTACAAGCGAGATCATGGAACACGACATGGTGATATGGACGAGCAGTTCATACGCCGGGACGTGGAATTGGGTCTCTTCGGCGATGACCTGTGCGGCATTGGATTTTGGACCGCTTATTCACCTTGAATGGCAGCTGTAATCGTTTGCTCTCTCTTTAATAGCTCTTCCATCTCCCTATTTTTCAGCCGGAAGCGAAACTTCGCCCCAGGATTGGCCCTGATCAGATCCTTCGTGATTTTCAGGGCCTGCTTCGTTGCCGCATCATCTGCCTCCTCGGGAACCTCGGCATTGAAGGGATAGGTCTCGGACAGCTCCACAGGATAGGGCCCGAAGGGCGGCTTGAAGTGCAAAACATGGGCAAAGCCGGAAGTGTCTGCCTGGGAATCGTCGGTGATCAAGACATTGCCCTGCAAACTGATGCGGTCTATCCTTCGCGCATAGCGCATCACCTCCGGCCGGCGGGCGCACTCGGCACTAAGATAAAAGAAGGTGGACTTGCTGGCAGTGTCGAGGCTCTCCAGCCACGGGCCCTGCCGGGCGAGGCTCTTCAGGCCGTCCAGCATGCGCGGATGGGAGCGGCAGCGCGTCTCCAGCAGGTCCCAGAGTGAGCCCTCCCGAATGCTCTCCTTAACCTGTCTCATCTCCTGTAGTGAGACGTAGAGATTGTGCTGGGCTAAGAGCCTGGTCTTTTGCGGGCTTTCTATCAGCTCCTTCAAGGTATGTTCCTGGCAGACGGGGCAGCAACAGGGAAGGTAGCTCATCTCCTCCAGCTTGCCGGTTCCCTGCACAGTCAGATAACGATCCTGCCGGGCGTAGAGAGCGTATGCCGCCGAGTCGAAGAGATCGCAGCCCATGGCTGCCGCCAGGGCAAAGATCATGGGATGTCCGGCGCCAAAGAGATGCACGGGTCGGCCCGAGCCCAGGCCTTTTTTGGCAGCCGTCACTACATTAACCAGATCTCGATACCGATAGGCCTCCATGAGCGGGACCACGCCGCCCACAGGATAGACATCAAAGG
>JAABPZ010000123.1 GCA_011391755.1 Methanothrix sp.
CCCTCTTCATCTGTTGCCTCTGCCTTCCAGAAGATTGCCGCTCCCTGTTGCTGGGGGCTGGCTCTATCAGGCACCAGGGCCTTTAGGACAGGGGGACGATTGGAATTGGCAATTCCTTGCCCTTGAGACTCAGACGATTCATTAGACTTGATAGACGGCTTGGATGCAACTAATTTCGAAGAGGTATTTGCATCTGGCGAGGGCGCTCTCACTGGCGCTGCGGAAACTTGTACAGATGTCAAGTTCTCTGCAGTAGCAGCTTTAGTTTTCTCTTGTGTGTCGGACCGATTAAGAGTCAGATTGTCCTTCAAAACATCTTTTTTGGCAATTGAGGTGTTGTTCTGCACTTTGCTGACTGCTGTGTTGACTGCTGTGCTGGTCGCAGTTGGAGTAGTACTTGCCGTTTTTACGGGCTGCAAAGCCGTCTTAGATGCGGGCTTTTTAGCTGTAGTTTGACTACTAGCCGATGAGCTGCCGCCCCCATTACCGATTACCTTGCTTTTAGCTTCAAAAATTACAGGAGAATTGTTCTCGGTGGTATTTATTTTTGTGGAGTTTATATTAAATCTTGTCGAATTGATACCTGTTGAGTTCACGACTTTAGATTTACTGCTTGACGGGTCGGAATTATTTAAGGTGTAATTCAGTGGCTTCTTTTCGTAATTTATTATCCAGGCCTTGGGGAATAGCTTCTTTGCTTCCTCTAAATATGAAGATAGAGGGCTTAACGCTTCTTGGGGCCATGTGACCTCAAGCTTTGTGGTCGCTTCGCCGGAAGAACTCTGATATGAGCCAAAGGCAAAAGCCAGGGCAGCTATAAAACAGACCGCCAACAGGAAGATCGTCAGAGCGGAACGCCTGCTCGTGATGCTTGCCCGGGAAATGCGGGGGAGGGTCCGCGCCGATCCTAGTCCCCTCTTTGGCAAAAGAAGAAATCTTTTCTTGCGGGGCAGATTCGACCAGCGGCCATAGGCCACCGCCGCCAGTAATATGGCAAGAAGAGAGAGAATTGTGGCTAAAGACGGAACCTGCAGTCCTCGGGGAGTAGCCGTCAAAATAAAGCTGAATAGCCCGGCTAGCATTGCAGAAAAGGCCAGACAGAGAAATATGCGCCTGTGCCCACCAAGGTCCCCTTTTCCAGGAAATAGCGATAGCGTGGCCAGATATCCGGGAATGAGGAGCACGAAAATAAGGGCTGGGAGCGAGAGGGCGCCCTGCAAGGATGGGGGCGACAAATGAACTAGGGCCAAAGCTATAACCGGGATCAACACAGACATAATTAGATGCCAGGGCGGTGGCCAGGCCAGCCTCATATTCTTTATCCTTCCTCAATTACTGATAAAACCTTTTTCCTACGAGCTTTTGTCGATATCGAGCGTTATGCCCACCGGGCAGTGATCGGCGCCTGTGACATCTTTAAGGATAAACGCCGACGAGACGCTATCTCGCAGATTTTCACTCACGAAGAAGTAGTCGATCCTCCAGCCCACATTTCTCTCGCGGGCTCGTGTCTTCACATCCCACCAAGAGTAGTTCTCGCCCTTTGCATGAAAGATACGAAAAGTGTCGAAAAAGCCCTTTCCTACCAGCCGGTCCATCCAGGCCCTCTCCTCCGGCAAGAATCCTGAGATCTTCTCGTTGGCCTTGGGCCGGGCCAGATCGATCTCCTTGTGGGCAGTATTGATGTCCCCAGAGATTACAATCCTCCTGCCATTGGCCTTGAGCCTGTCGATGTGCTCTAAAAAAAGATCATAGAACTTCAGCTTGTACTCCAGCCGCTCCGGGGAGGCTTTGCCGTTGGGAAAGTAAACATTGAAGAGCAGGAACTGTCCATAATCGGCCACAATAGCGCGATGTTCGTCATCAAAGCCTTCGATTTCCAGAGTATATTTTACGCTCAAGGGCTCTATTTTAGAGAAGAGAGCCACTCCGTCCCGTCCTTTTCTATCCCCCGAGCCGAAGTAGGAAAAGTAGCCCTGCATGCTCTTCAGCTCGGATGGGACCTGATCGGCAGCCACCTTGGTCTCTTGCAGGCAGAGCACATCTGGCAGATCTCTTTTTAGCCAATCAACAAAGCCCTTTTTATAAATGGCTCTCAGACCGTTGACATTCCAGGAGAGAAGATGCAAGGTTGGCATTGCATCTAGGAAATGTTGACTGGGAATATCTTTCTCTCGTCAATGGTGCTGTTCTTCCAGGGCCGGAGCAAGAGCATGACAACATCCGTGCTGCCGGGCTTTTTGGCACTGAATACAAAGAGCTTTTTGCCGGGCACACCAACCTCTCCCGACATTGCATTGCCAGACTGTTCGGATGAGTCCGCAAGGCTCAGGTACTCGGTATCGAACTGGTTCCACCATTCAAAGCCTGTTGAGCCGGCGTTGGACTCCAGCTCGATGGTAAAATTCTCTCCAGCCAAGACATTGATGACTTTTTCGCAGGGGGCATTGTCGCAGATGCTGCCGGCAGAAGCTGTGGCCAAGGCTAATAAAATAGCTGCGACTACAGCCAGAAATATGCTCGCTAGTCTCTTCATGTTATATGCCTCAATTCTAATAGGAAATACTTGTATGCAAACATTATATTTAGATCCTTTGAGTGCAGAGCGAAAGTAATCCGGACAAAGGACTGCGCTTAGACCAAAAGAAAATATAAGGGCGCTGGGCGGGAAGCCCTAGGCACCACCCAGGTATTCGCCGCCTTCATCGAGTTTTTTTATCGCCGATTCCGGAAGCAAATTCATATCGTTCGTCTTGTAGTTCGCATTTCCCTTGTTCATGCCGTCAATGGCATGGACGATGCCGCCGCCTGTGGTGTTGTTGGCGACCAGAACCGGTTTGCTCAGGTCAAGCGGAGCGTTCTGCTTCTGCATGAGCAGCATGGGATCTTCTCCGAAGTGCTCTCTAACCCAGGCGTTATAGCTGTCCACCTGTGCATTATAGCCACTGACATTGATTCCTTTCAGGGACTGCTCGTAGGCCTGGCCCATCTTAAAGCCGATCTTGAGCCCCTCGGCAGCTCCCTGCTGCCAATCGGTGTAGCCTACGGCCATAGCAAGGCCCACTATGCATAAGAATATCGCAATATATTTCATCTATCCATCACTCCAATATTTTTTCAATAAGCACTCTAGCGGAACACCGGCGGCAGTTTGTAGCTGGCACTCCCAACGACATTTTCAGTACCGATAGCATTACCTCGATCCACATAGATCGGCTCTCCCGTGTAAGGATCTATGTAGAAATACTTGGTCTCCCCGGTACCGGGAATTTTGTAAGCATAAATCGAAAATCCGGTGTAGGGATCCTTCTCAACCTCTCCCATCCAGCCATCGGTATAATTGAGAGACTTCCAGGTATTAAATGGATCAGCTACCAGCTTTCCATTCTGAATTAGGCTTCCCTTGGGCGCGTTTCCCCAGTTCCACAGGCTGCCATTGCTACTATTGCTGTCGGCAGCTGGCTGTGTGTCATTGGCCTTTAAGGTGCCAATCACACTCCTGCCATAGTCTCCGCCCACACTCTGGAAACGGCTCGAGCTTTGTGCATAGCAATCCACTGCCAAGAGACAAGCTATTAGTACTACCATTACTGCCAATGCAGTCTTCATACCCACCCCACCAAATTGGCATTAACATAGAGCGATAAAAGGCTTTCGCGCGTCCCAGTCATTTTTGCGGCTCCGGGTTATTTTTCTAACCTAATTGAAGATCGGCGGCAGAGAATTTTTCTTTTGCTCCACGTATTGGCCGGAAACGGGCCCAAAGCTGGTATAGGTCGGCACTCCTGTTTCAGGATTAAAGTAGACATAAATCATCCTTCCCGACTTGGAGTCCGTGTATGTGTAGTAAGACTGGCCTGTAATCGGGTCCACATAAGTCTTAACCGGCTCACCCGTTTTAGGATCTGTGTAGGAATAGGCAGGAATTGCCGTACCGTAGGGATCCACGAAAGAATCTCCCAGCCAATTACTGGTAACATTCAGCTTTTTCGCTGAATATTTAGGATCACCGATAAGGTTACCATCAACAACCAGGGTTCCCTTGGGCGAACTTCCCCAGCTCCACAGGCTGCCATTATTGCCGCTTGTGACAGCCGGTTTTGTATCATTGGCTTCTATGGTGCTGATCATCTTTTTGCCGAAATCCCCGCCCACGCTCTGGAAACGGCTCGTGTCTTGGGCATAGCAGCCCGATGCTAATAGGAATAGGTATACTACTAGCACTACTACTGCCAAAGCAGTCTTCATACTGACCCCACGGGCAAAAGAAGGCTGCAGAGAAATAAAAGCCTTTCGCGTGTTATGATCTATTTACTTCTTACAGCCTGGTCCACGGCTCATTCTGGTTGTAGACCGCTTGGTTAGTCATTTTGCCCGCCAGGAGATTGATGAGGTCAATGGGGGCCGTGCTGGCATAGACCTCCTTGCCCGTCATGGGGTCCACGTAGGCATAGACAAGATTGCCGGTCTTGGCATCCGGATAGGTAGAATATGTAAAGAAGGGCTTTGACGTAGTGGGATTGAGGAAGCGGTAGATTTTTTTCCCGGTCAAAGGATCGGAGTAGGTCTCCATGGGAAAACCGGTCTTTGGATCTGTGTAGGTCTCGCCCAGCCAGTTGCGGGACAGATTCAAGAGCGGCCGGAGATAATAAGGATCTGTTACCAGATTGCCATCGACGATCTTGCTGCCCAGAGGAGCATTGCCCCAGTTCCATAAGTCGCTGCCGTTATCTTCTCTCTTATTGCTTTCTATCTCAGGAACGATCTTGGCATTCTCTCCCTTGAAATCCTTTATCCATTTCTCTGCAAATTCACCACTCACGCTCTGAAAGCTGGGGGGAGTGCTCTGGCTGCTTGCCAACGCTAAGAAAATACTTAATATGAATATAGTTCGGCACTAAACTATTTATGCTAATTACGCATTTATTATTTATTATGTCCCGCCCAGAAGAGATTCATATTAAACATCATATGAGCACAGATTTGCTCAATAAACGGATAAAAACTCTTGAGAATAGTACAAAGATCTTAAGAAGATTGTATTTCATCAAATATCGTTATGATGGGAAGACAATATCCGAATCGGCTAAGCTAATCGGAATAACAAAACGTGTAGGATATATTTGGCAAGATAGATGGAATGAAAATGGCTATGAAGGCTTGATTCCCAAATA
>JAABPZ010000124.1 GCA_011391755.1 Methanothrix sp.
ACCTCTACCCAATACCTGTAATTTAGCCCGTTCTTATACATGTTGCAGTAGTCCTTGTGTGCAAGCAATCCGTCTATCTGAATGCCCAAAACTTATTTACCCTCCGGCAAAGTTGCTTTGGCCATGGAGATACTTGCCGATGTCGGTGGAAGACCGGGTCTGGATTGCAAAGGCTTTTGCAGCTACTGTTATTTCAAAGGAGTGAAAAGCGTCCCACCCTTCGGCTGCAAGTTTTGCATGCCCTTCCAGAAGGGCTGCGACTACTGCTCCCGCGCCATTGTGGAGGGCTATCCCGGCTTCAAGCCCATGAACGCCGTCGTTTTCGAGGTGGCGGGAAAGTGCATGGGCAGCATCCCCGATAAAGTCACCATCAGCGGCGGCGGGGATTTGAGCTGCTATCCCGACCTTCTGCCCCTGACCAAGATGCTCTCCCAGGGCATGGTGCCTATAGCTTTGGGCTACACCTCAGGAAAGGGCTTCAAGAGCGCGAATGATGCCGCCGCCCTGGTGGAGGCAGGCGTTACTGAGGTCTCCTTTACCGTCTTTTCCACTAACCCACAGCTGCGCAGAAAGTACATGGGCGACAAAAATGCCGAGATTGCCCTCGAATGCCTTAAGATCTTCTGTCAGAGCTGCGAGGTTTACGCCGCAGTCGTTCTCATCCCCGGCGTCAACGATGGAGCAGAGTTGGAGAAGACCTGTTGCGACCTGGAGGATATGGGTGCAAAAGGATTGATCCTGATGAGATTTGCCAACGCTCGCGAGCAGGGTCTGATCCTGGGCAATGCCCCTATCATGCCGGGCATAATGCCGCACTCGGTGGTAGAGTTTCAAAACATCGTCACAGAGACGGCAGCGGGGCATCGCTTGCGGGTAACGGGAACTCCTCTCTGGGATCCGCTCACGGGTGCGCCCTTTGCTCTGGCCCGTCATCCGGAAAAGATCGCCACTCTGCCGCCTTTGCGTAGAAGCGCCACCGTTATCACCAGCAGTATAGCCCTGCCCCTGCTGACTGCCGTCTTCCTGCAGATGGGAGAGAAGGTCAACGTGGTGGGAGTCGATAAGGATGTAGGCTGCCTGATAACCATCGAGGATTTCATGAACCTGGATCTAAGTGTGGTCAAGGATACGGTCATCATTCCTGGGCGCACCCTGGCCCACGAGAAAGAGATCAAAAAGGCGCTTTCTCGCGACGGTCGGAACCGGATTGTGGCCCGGGGCCCGGACAGGCTCACCGTGGATGGAGAGATGAGCATCTCCATGACAACGGAAGAGGTCCTGGATCTGGAGATGGAGGCCTTCGGGGAGCTGATCGAGGCCATCAACGCTCTGGGGGTCTAGGCCGGGGGAAAGCCGCCAAGAATCATATCATCTAAATCCCAAATCCGCCTCATCAGCAGCGACATGACCGAGGGGCCGTTTTCAATCCTCGATCTTGGTAAGCTAGCTGATGAAGCCACCAGGATCTGATTGGAGAGGCATGATTGGAATGAGGACTTATTAGCAAAATATAAGTAATCAAGTGCGTCTTTTAAACGTAGGGGACAATTGGACGAATAGTAATATACGCTGTATAAAATTGAAGCCGCATGATAGATCTCTGAATCACACCAACTTGTTGAAGCACATCCTAAAATGAGGCCATCAACCTAAATAATGCCCTTCGCCCTCAGAGCAGACTTCATCTCAGACACATCGCCCTTCAATTCAATAATGTCGCTCTTGTCCAGAACCCTTTCCATTTTATCGTTCAGGCTGCTGTTCATATCCTTGATCTCGAAAAGGGTTTCATCCTGTTTGCCGAGCATTTGGTCTTGCTTGCCGAGCATTTGGTCTTGCTTGCCGAGCATTTGGTCTTGCTTGCCAAGCATTTGGTCTTGCTTGCCCAGCATTTGTTTCTGCATGCTACAAATTGAAATAAGCAGATCTCTCATGTCTTTCAGTACGCCAATTCCTTCATCCAGGCGTGAATCCGTCTCCCCCGTTCCTACCAATTTATAGAAACTACCAAATTCGCCATAAGGCTGCGAATATATTTTTTCAATAGAAGTTACTTGAATGAAGGTATTCTTTATGTCTATAGCTCCCTCGAATAATTTCATCTTTTCTTCATCGCCCTCAGCAATGATTCGAACTCTTCCATCGCTCAGGTTTTCGATTATGCCTTTTAGACCCAAGCCATTGGCTAACTGGATAACCCTGGCCCTATAGCCTACCCTTTGGACTTTGCCTGAGACAAATGCTGTGAGCCGCTTCATCGAGTACATTTCATCTCTTTTTGTATTTGGCTTTTCCTATCATATTACTGGTTGGCCTTACTGCGTGCCCGCCCGTGTGCACACGTGCCCGTGAGCGATGGCTGTTGCCGGAAGCTCGGCCACGATCGCCGCCTGGCTGTCGGGCCGGGGGGGGGCGAGCGCCCGCAGGCCAAACCAAGCCAAGAGTGCTTGCAGTTGCTCCCATCCGTCATCAGTTAAATGAGTGTGGCAAGAATTGTCCTTCTCTCGTCGGTTCTTCGTGGCTTCGCGCCTTCGCGTGAGCTCGTGCTCTCGGCCCGACCGGCCCCCTGCCATCGGATACGATCGCCTGCCGGGCAAGCCAGCTCAAGCGATAGCGCAGCCTAGGCCCGGCCCACGGGCGGCGGCCACGAGCGACAGCAGGAAGCCGGGCGAGGCTAGCCCACGGTTCGCGATCATTCTTTTTGGGCAACAATGATGATGGAGTATGAGCCGTCCACATCCTCGACCGTGGGATATGCTGCGACGTAAGAGAGCCATCGCATCATTTCCGGCGAATGCATGCTCGGCTCATCACCAAGCTTTAGCGAGATTCGCTTGGCATTGGATAGTTGCTGCTCTCTTCGAAAGAGCGCCTTGGACCAGGACTGGCCCAGCCGGTAAATCACCTGCATTTCGTTTTGTGCCACCAGCCGGGAGAGGGAGGCAAAATTAAACCACTGCTTGTGGGACTTGTTTCTGGGAAGGCCGGCGCTGTCGCCTGACTCGGAAAGGACGTTGGGAACCGAGCAGATAAAAAAACCGCCCTGCTGCAGGATTTTGGAGAACTGGGCTACGGCCCGAGAGGGATCGAGCAAGTGCTCCAGGGTCTCAAAGCTAACCACAGCCGCAGCGCTCCCCTCTTCTATTTCGGGAGACAACTCTTCTTCATCCAGGTCTTTATGGAGAAAATGCAGGTTTGGCATCTTGAACCTCTGGCGGGCAGATTCCACCAGAGATCGATTTCCATCAACGCCAATAACCCTCCCGGCCACGTCGCATAGCTGTGCGGTTCCATATCCCATCCCGCAGGAGATATCAGCCACAAGATCCGGCTTATGCGACCGGAGAAAATCTGCTGCAAAGAGGTAGCGACCCAGGTACTCGGCTTTGCGCCAGAGGTTGGAGTCGCTGGCATCAAAAGGGTCTATCTGATCAAGACCATTTCCGCTATACGCCGAATATGAGGACATTTCCTGGGCCTTCCTTCAATCTCTTGGAATTACTTGATATTGGATCTTAAAGAATTAGGCAAATCATCTTGACCATCGATTGCCCATTTATCATTTCTTCTCAGAGCCTCAAAGGAATATATGGTAGTTTTTGTAAACCATTCAACTCGCCTCATAAATGCCCAAAAGCTTAAAACCGAGAAACAAAAAAACACTATAAAGAATATCTTTTGGTTGGGACTCCAAGCATCTTCAAAAATTAATATCAAAATTGTTATAATAGAAAATACCGTTGCTTCTCTTGTCTTAGTGAGCCATTCGTTTCGTTTAGCAAATGCAATTAGGCTTAAAATGCAAAAACAGAGAAATGCGACAATGAAAATTAGCTGAATGGGAGTCCGGTTGCTATTCATAAATAGTAATAAAAACATTGCAATAGAAAATATTATTGCTTCCAGACAAATGCATCTCGATATGCGCAACAATGAATTATGATACTCCATTCGACCTATTGCAGATTCAGATGCGTATTCATAAATTATATACCTCATTCTATCTATAATAAATTTTTCATTTAATTGTTTCTTGTATTCAGCCAATTTTTTCTCTTCTACTGACCTTCGAATCCCATTAAAGCATTTTTCCGCGAGGGCATTTATGACAAAGCCAATGCTATATGCCAAAGAACCTATGAATATTGCATTGATAATACTTAGATCCTTGCCTTCATAATTATCAAAATTTACTAATTTACCATAAATTATAATATTACTGCAGTAGATAGCCAATATTCCAACTATAACAAATTCTGCCAATATTGTGCTGGTCTTCATTCCAATATTTGTTTAGCCTATATTAGTATATTAAAGTTTCTCATCATAGGCATTGGTTCAGATGCGGAGATGGGCAGCTACAATGCACTGCAATCCTGCAATCATTATATATTCTTCGGATGAGAAACGGTTTCATCATGAAGGTTCTTGCAATAAACGGCAGCCCTCACATGGATGAGGGAAATACCGCGATGATCCTCAATCCCTTTCTGGAGGGGATGAAGGAAACTGGCAGCGACGTGGAAGTCTTTTACACCAGGAAGCTGAAGATCGGAGCCTGCAATGGGGACATGAGCTGCTGGTTTGTCAATCCCGGCACCTGCGGCCAGAAGGACGACATGCAGATGCTTCTGCCCAAAATAAAGGACGCGGATGTCATCGTCTGGGCTAGCCCGGTTTACTATCATGGCATAACAGGACCTATGAAAAACGTGATGGACAGGCAATTGCCCCTTCATCTGCTGGGAACTCAGATGAAGCCGCAAAAGGCTGTCCTGGTCTCCACCTGCAGTGCCTGGGAGCTTTCCATGTTCGATTCGATCCTGCTGCAGATGAAGACCATCTACATGAGGCCGGATGGCAGCTCATACTTCGCAGGAGCCTTGCTGCGCCCCATGGCTGATGGAGTCAAAGAGATGATAAAGGCCGGGGAGACAGGATTAGTAGAAGGAGTCTTCCGGGCTGCCAGAGAAGCAGGCCGCCAGCTCGCGATAGAGGGCATGATCTCCGTGGAGCTGCAAAAACAGGTGAGCCGGGAACTGATGCCTCGCGATGCCTACTACAAAGCCGCCCAGATGATGATGGAGCAGGCGCAAAAAGCCATGAAAAAATAGAAAGGACGGAGCTGAAAAACCTTTTTCTTCAGCTCT
>JAABPZ010000125.1 GCA_011391755.1 Methanothrix sp.
CCAGCATCTATTATCTGATGGCGGCCTTCCTGCCGCCGCTGCTAGCAATGCTGCCTACAGCCGCCGTGCTTCTTCTGCTTCGCTACTATCCGGAGTGGTATGTCATCGATGCCTTCGGCATTGTCGTGTGCGCCGGCATCAGTTCCTTATTCGGGGTGAGCATGACGGTTATCCCTACGCTCTTGCTGTTAATAATCCTGGCCGTTTACGACGCCCTCTCCGTCTACAAGACCCGCCACATGGTCTCTTTGGCGGAGGGCGTGATAAAGATAAAAGCCCCTCTGCTCTTTGTGGTGCCGAGGAGCCGCGGCTACAGCTTCAGGAAGGATAATGTCCCGGTCTCAACCCCAGCTGACGGCAGCCAGGCGGAAAAGGCGGGCGGCAAGAGGGGCGCATTTTTCCTGGGGCTGGGAGACGCCATCATTCCCACCATTCTGGTCATATCGGCTTACACCTCGCTTCCTGCCGGAGGCTTTTTCGGCGTAAATTTTCCGGCAATTGGAGCCATGCTTGGCACCTATCTAGGCTTCCTGGCTCTAATGACCACCTCGCGGGATCGGCCCCAGGCGGGACTGCCCTTCCTCAATTCAGGAGTGATTTTGGGATTCCTGGTGGGCTGCCTAGTCGCTGGTATAGCACCATTTTGATCCATTGCCCATAAATCAATGAACACGATAGAAGAAAGTTCTGGCCCCTACTCCAGCCCTCCTCCTTCCACCGGCTCGGCCAGGCGCTCACTAAAACTAATGCATGAATATTTCAAAGCTTCGCGACTTGAAGAATCAATTGCCGCCACTATCATACAATTTGCACTATCAAAAGGCAGGGAATTTTGTGCCGACACCAGCGGAGCTAAAACCTGGGCGAGTCGCAACTTTCTGCGAATGGCCGATTTCATGTGCAAAGATCCGATTATGTACCAAAAATAGTCTTTAAGCTATATAGGTTTGGTCATTATGTATCGCTTCCGTCATCAGCACCCTGATCTTTTTGATCCGGTTTCTTTCCATGTTTTCGATTAGGAACTTCGTGTCCATGTACTCGACTGATTCTCCTTGCTTGGGCAGTCTGCCCATCAACTCGATTACGAATCCGCCTATGGAGTCATAATGCTCTGATTCGATCATGGTACCGATTAGCTCGTTCAGTTCCTCGATTCTCGTACTTCCATCGACAATATATTCTCCCTCTCGGATAGTCTCGATCTCTTGAGTATGCATATCGTACTCATCTGAGATATCTCCCACTATTTCCTCGACCAGGTCTTCGATGGTGATGATTCCCGCTGTGCCTCCATATTCGTCCAGGACTATCGCCATGTGTGTCCTGCGCTTCTTCATTTCTTTGAAAAGCTCGGACGTATTCATGAACTCAAATGTGTAATAGGGCTTTTTCACGAACTTTTTCATGTCAAAGACTTCTTCGGAATCTCGGTAGACCAGCTCTTTGACATTGAGTATGCCTACGATGTTATCGATCCTTTTGCTATAGATGGGATAACGGGAATACTGCTCGGTCTTTATTACTTGGATGATCTCGTCGTAGGTGGCGTTTATGTTGATAGCTACTATGTCCATCCTCTGTATCATAACGTCTTTGATCAACTGGTCCCCAAAGTCGAAGACATTGCAGATCATTGTCTTTTCATGATCTTCGATGACGCCTTCTTCCTTGCCCAGATTCACCATCGACTTTAGTTCCTCTTCAGTGATAGTGGGCAAGTTAGCATTGCTTTTGCAACCCAGCAGCCGCATAAAAAGACTGGCAATCTGCGTGAAGACAAACACGATCGGGCTTAGAAAGTATGCTAAAATGGAAATGGGCCTTGCCACGATTAGCGAGACTTTTTCAGACTTCTGTGCGGCTAATGCTTTTGGTGTGATCTCTCCAAATATGAGCACCAACACAGTCGTTACTCCCGTAGCGATAGCCACGCTGGTATCCCCGAAGTGCTTGATCGCTAAGACAGTAGCAATGGATGATGCGCCGATATTCACGAGGTTATTGCCTACAAGGATAGTGCCCAACAGTTTGCTGGGAGTCTCCTTCAGCCGATCAATCACGCTGGCACCCTTTACCTTCTCCTCCAACATATGAATAAGTCGAATTTTGCTGAGCGACATTAGTGCTGTCTCTGATGCAGAAAAAAATGCAGATAAGCATAGCAGAATGCCAAAAAACGCTAAAAGTACAGTTGTGCTTAGATCCAAACCAATTCCTCATTGATGGTCCGAAAGTGTCGGAAATCCCATATGTTCAGCCATAAAGCAGATTAGATCATGGTTATTTACCACATAAACTTTTCCCTGTATTATGAATTCTTTGCTAAAATTGATGAAAATGACTTGAACAGTTTTGAGCGACAGCGACAGCTTGGAGTTGGTAAAAGCAGTAGTCCATAATGAATTAGATAATTCAAAAAGATAGTTATTTTAAATTGAATACTCGTCGGCCTGTTGCAAGGTGAGCAGTTTGACATTATAAGGTACTATGAATAACATGCAGGTTTTGTCCAAGGTTTAGACATTTACCTAGGCGAAGGCCTGACCCTGCCCGAAGCTCGAATCTAAACCGTCGCCAGAAAGCAGTCAATTTGCATTGAAACCGACAGCTTTTTTGCCCTGCCCGGCTTCCTGAACTAGTGAGGAATGGAAAATGGCTGACGAGGACCTGGGCGCTTTAGAACACTACGTCCCCTATTGTCCCAAATGCGGCAATGAGTGCGAGCAAAAGGAGCTCCGGCGGGCACTGGATGCAGAAAGCTGGAAGAAGATCGTAATTGAGACCATCTTCTACTGCAAGAGATGTGACAACTACTGGAGCGATGGCCTGGTGGAGAAGGGCTACAAATAAACCGTCCATAGACTCCACCCTCTATTCATCCCAAGATCCATCCAAATATCATGATATATCTTTATTACAGCGAAAAATTCCAGGCCTATAACTTCGGCCCGGAGCATCCCTTCAATCCGGCTCGCCTGATGCTGGCTTACAAGCTCATGGAGGAAGAGGGCCTAATTGACGACCACACCTGTAGAGTCGAGCCGCAGCCTGCAAAGGTTGCGGATTTAGAGCGCGTGCATACCCCAGAATATATTGCCTCTGTGCAGGCAGAATTGCCGGATTTGGCCTTTGGCCTGGGCAGCGATGATACCCCGGTCTTTCCCGGCATTTACGAGGCATCGCGGCTCTTGGCGGGCGGCAGCATCGATGCAGCGCGGCGCATAATTGCCGAGGACTGCAGCGCTTTTAACATCGGCGGAGGCCTGCATCATGCCATGCCCTCCCAGGCAGCGGGCTTTTGCGTCTTTGACGATCCGGCGCTGGCCATAAGCGTTCTGAAAGAGAGCTTCAAGCGAGTTCTTTACATCGACATCGACGGCCATCACGGGGACGGAGTGCAGCAGATCTTTTATGAGGACCCCCGTGTGCTCACCGTCTCCCTGCACGAGTCGGGATTGTACCTCTTTCCCGGCACCGGCTTTATCGATGAGATCGGCTCAGGCCTGGGGTTGGGCTACAGCGTGAACATACCCATGCCCATGTACGCCGGGGATGAGGAATACCGGCGCGCCTTTGAGGAGATCGTGCCCCGGCTCTTTGACTGGTTTAAGCCCCAGGCAGTGGTAGCACAACTGGGCGTGGACACCCACTACTCCGATCCGCTCACCACATTGAATATGACCCTGGCCGGGTACACCTACCTGGTGCGCCGCATCATCGAGCTGACCGGGCGGCACTGCCGGGGCAGGCTGCTGGCTTTAGGCGGGGGCGGCTACAACATGGAGGTGGTGCCCGTGGCCTTTGCCAGCGTGCTTCATCTCATGAGGAAGGAGCCCCTGGCGGAATATTTGCCGCCCTGCTGGGTGGAGTTTTTCATGAACCTGGTGGAAAGAGAGCCTCTCTCGCTGCCGGACATCGAGATCAGGGTGGGCAGCGAGACGAAGAAGAGAATCACGGCGGAGCTGGAGCTGACACTGCAAGGGCTGAAGGAAAAGATAAACGAGATTCACAAGGTTTTTTAGGATGAACTCAAGAAAATCAGGGGTGAACGGGATGCAGGCAGCAAGAGATACCTGGGTCAGAGAAGGGCTTAATTTTGATCCTGTATTGAGTAACCATAATAAAGAATTAATCACAGTGACAAAAGGCAATCATAATCTCATACGAATTAATTTTATTCCTAAGAGTAATTTATTGGACTTTGTAATCATATTGGATAACAAGTTCGTCATCCATTATGTAGGTAAAGATGGCAAAGAACAAACATATCCGGTTAGCAATAATATTGATAATATTCATATAACATATCATAGTAGTAGAAAAAATAAAAACGACATTATGATGCCCGAGTTACATCTGAAAGCTGGCAAAAAAACACTGAATATATTTGATAAAATAATAGATATAAATACAAACACTGAATTTCCAATTCCTTTGTTTAAGATTACATGCAACGATGTGACGCTCAAAAACGAATTATTACCAACTGCAACTAAAAACAATACGATAGATTTGGATGATTATGGTGGGGGATGTCTAAAAGAATATAACATAACAGAAAAAAACGTGAACACAGCAGAAATATACTTGGCATCTAAATTATACTTTGAATATCCACGTCATGTAGAAAAATGGCCTGGCCTCGGTTTTCTGCAGATGATGTCGCCAATCGATTATGTTATAAGTGGCGTGGATCTGAGAGCGGATATTGTTGAAAATTTTGCAGAAGGAAATGTTGTCCTGGCACAAGAAGCACAGATTCACGATCAATATGTTTTGTTAATTAAAAAATACAATGATGGAACTATAAATGATAATTCGATTTATTTTTACGAAAATATAAATTACATTGATATGCTAGCGACTACACCTATTTGTCTAACCACTGAGGACGGAGAGGAAAATCGGCATTATTCGTTGTTATATTGCAGCCCTTTCACCGCAGCATATTGCGATCCGTTTAGTGGGATTTTTCCAGCGTTCTGTTACGATCTAGATGTGCAATTACAGAATAATATCTCGTTCGAAAAGGTCAACCGATGGCATAGTATTTTCAGAAATTCTTTGGAAAATATCAAGATGAATAATATTAAACGAAAGGGTTTCATAATTCCACAAATGTAGCAGAAT
>JAABPZ010000126.1 GCA_011391755.1 Methanothrix sp.
CAGCTCCGCCGATAACCAGCGCCAGGACGGCCCCCACGCTCATGCCTTTCTCGATAAGTGCCAGGCCGATGGGGATCATGGTCTCAGCTCGAATGTAGATGGGAACACCGATGACTGCGGCCACAGGAACGGCCAGGGGATTGTCCGGCCCTGCGAAGCGAGAGATGATCTCCATAGGAACGAATCCATGAATGAAAGCGCCGATGCCTGCGCCTAGCAGGAGGTAGGGCACAAGCTGGCGGAATAGGCCAAATGCAAATGCGGCAGAGCGCTGTATTCTCGATCTCGCGTCTGTTGCCTGCTGGCAGTCACAGCAGCTTCGTACTGCGGCCACGGATTTAACCTGGCTGGCGAAGCCGAGAGCGTCGAGCAAAAGGCCAATGGCAATTGCGCCCACGAAGGTGACGGCAAAATAGAGCGCTGCTACCTTCCAGCCCATCAGAATGATGAACAAGGATATTATCACCGGGTTTAGCAAGGGCGAAGCAAACAAGAATGCCATGGCTGAGGCGAAGGGCACGCCGGCATTGAGCATGCCCAGAAGCATCGGTATGGTCGAGCAGGAGCAAAATGGCGTTAGCGCACCAAAACCAGCGCCAAGAATGCTTCCCAGGACTTTGTGCCTTCCACCCAGGGCCTTTTTTATGGTCTCATCCGGCACATACTCCTGGATCAGCCCCACGAGAAAGGTTATGCCTATGAATAAAACGATCAACTCTACAGCGATTTCCACGAAAAAATTCGCCGCTACCGCTAAGTCATTCCAGAACATTTCAATTTCCTTCAAACTTTTATTGTTTTTTCTTCAGGGCTCTGGCCTGTTTTACCATTTCCACGACAGCTCCATCCGCAAGCCGGTAATAGGACCATTTGCCGTCTCTGCGTTCTTTAACGAGTCCCGCCTCCCTCAAGATGGACAAATGGTGGGAGGTGGAGGACTGAGGCTTTTTAAGAGCGGTCATGATCTCACAGACACAAAGCTCTCCTTCTTTGAGTAGCATCAGAATCCTGAGCCGGCAGGGGTCGGCTGCCGCCTTGAAGACCTCGACCTCTCCTTCCGGTCCTTCCGTTTCGATACTCTTCATCAAAGAGGCGAGCTTCCTGGTCCTGGCTTTGGCTTTGTCAACGTCTCCAATGAGCCTTGCCAGGCTGCATATTGCTTCCTCATCGATCACATTGGTCGGTGATATTGGCATCATACCCTTTTCCTACTACTACTCATTTGTTGGTTCATGGTTGCAGGGAAGCTTCCATATCCGAGGATATTCATTTCTTCCTGGCTTCGTAATACCTCTGATACTCGATCAAGAAGGCCTTCTTGTACATCTCCTCGGCTCCCTCGGCGATGAAATTAAGCTTCTTCAGGTCTTCGACCAGCTCATTCCCGGTAGAATCAACAGGTGTCTTTCCCATTTTGAAGTATTCCTGGAATTTCTCGTCCATTCCCATTATACCTGTGCTGCGTCCTCCCACATTGACCTGCCGCAGGCCGACGATGCGCGTACCGCAGCAGCCGCAACCACTGCTCTTGTTTCCGAAGATTTTATCTTTCAACATGGCTATCGAAGAACATATCGATATAAGTTGATATATAAAGATTGCGGATAAGCTTGGATTAATTCTTGATGATTGAAATGTGTATTTTTATGAGAAATTTTGCTAAGAAATGAGATAATTCTAGTCAGCTTTTGGACGATACAATGAAACAGATCTATCGAAAGTGAAATATCTAGAAAATACATATCAATAAAGGCTGATTTAATCTTAAGATAGTTGACAAAAAAAGGAGATGGGTATTGGCTTACGCTTACACGCAAGGCAGCCAATCAACACTGATTGCGCCGCAGGTGGAGTTACCCCAGAGTTGGATGAACTTCTCGATGGAGAAGACGCCAGTCAGGTCCTCGACAGATCTGCCGTACTCAGCGTGGCGGCCTTTGAGCTGGTTGTCAGCCGTGGGGTCGCGGGAGATCCATCCGATGTGGGCAACGCCGATGACATTGCTGTTCAGGTTAGCTTCGAGAACACCTGTGCAGCAAGCGGGTGAGCCTCCAGCAACGCCTACACCAACATTGCCGTATCCTCTGGTCTTGACCTCGGTGGTCTTCTGCAAGTGCTCAGCATGGGTGTACATCTCAGTGAGCACAGCGCCGATCTTGTAGTTCTGCACGCACAGCTTCTCTACCCACTTCTGATCGTAGGTACCGGTCTGGTAAGAGACGGGCATGTACTCGAACTCAGCTTCCTTGGTGAAGTTGATGTAGTCCATTGGGGCTGTAATGCCGGTTGGCCAGGCGCAGGCACCGATTGGGTTACCAAGCCTGTCGAGCTGTCTCTCAGCCTCAAGCTCAGTCCGTTCGGTGATGACGTTACCGGATCCGGACTCCTTCTCTACCAGCTTCTGGCCGTTAAAGCCAGTCTGAGTGGAAATGATCATCTCTACGTTCTTATACCCGACACCCTTGACAGATGCCTTTTCGTACATGTAGTTGGCTGCACCGGCAGTGGCTACTACGGCCATGGCTACTATAACCAAAACTGCTATTAGTTTTTTCATTTATTTCCCACTACTCCTTTACAGGGGGATCGAAAGCTGCCGCTATTAGACTGCAGCGAATGATCCTTCGGCGTATCACTCCGATAGGACTGCCAAATCCCGAATTATATTGCAGGACCGTTCCACCAGAAAAGATGAAACCGCTCGCTTCGGCATTGTTGCACATACGAAGGCGCTAAATGCTGCCCTGTCCGGCGTGAGTTGCCTGGTCCTGTAAATCCAATTGAACCCTTTGCGTGTGTTTTCCACACACGCATCTTGAATTCGGTTAATCGCATATAAGCTTGTCGAGCATGAAAGGGAAGCTGAGACTCGAAATTATTTTGCAGCAATCCTAACGTATGGCTTTTGAATTCATGAAATTTATCGCGAATTTAACACGATAGCAGATTGCTAAATAACAATCTGTGACATTTTGCTGAATGGATAAATGGTGCTGTGTGCCTAGGCAGTCTTCAAAGCCCCATCACTCCTGCTATAAGTCCTCTTGGCTGATCGGAGAAGGGTGAAATCAATTACAGTGAATTTGATAAAAACCTCTTGATGAATAACTGGGAGGGGGCAAAAGCCCGTGATTTAGGTGGGAAAGAAATGAGATTCGACCTTTGCCCAATTACATACGGCAATTGCCGATATTTAAGGGTTTTGGTTCGTCCTTGACATAATCATTTTCAAGCCAGAGAATGCTCCAGTTGAAAGGTTGTTAGAATTAGTGCGCATAACTATCGATCTTATGCCATTTATGATCCATAAATGGTTATCAGCGGGTGCCGCTTGGAGGATCGCATTCAAGTAACTGGAACGACAATCGGATGAATCCTTTTGCCATTGCAGTCTCTCATAGTTATTAATGAGCGCTGTATAAGCAGCATCATCTAACTCAAGATGATTTATGGAATCCCATTGTAGGAAGAGCCATTCATATCTAGCCTTCCTCAAATTGAGGATATTAATTTTGCTGCTCTCGAAATGGACATTCTTTTTAAATTGTGTGTCCTGAAAATTGACTTTTTCGCTAAATGTCGATCTGCTGAAATCCGCAGGACCATGGAAGCTGGCATTGCTGAAATCGGCGTCGTATGAGAACTGCGAACCTCCAAAATCGACAAATCCCAGGAAATTGACTGCAGTGAAATCGGCAACTCCACGAAACGATGTGTTATTTAAGGTGACACCAATTCGGAATTCGGATTGTCTGAAGGCTGC
>JAABPZ010000127.1 GCA_011391755.1 Methanothrix sp.
AAATTGCATTCGATAAACTCGACCAAATCATTAAACTTGGCCCTTGCGAAGAATGCCGGACCTATGAATTGAGCCTGTTTAAAGCAGGTATCTTTGTCAAACTGAGCAGAAATGAAATCTATCGTATCGCTGAAGATAGGTCCTAGAAACTGAACCGATCCGGCGAAATGTGCCCCTTCGAATGAGGTCTCGTTTTTAAATTGAGTCTTATTGAATTTTGCGGCCTGGCGAAACATTGATCCCATGAAGTTTGTATTTCCTTCAAAATATGTCTCGTTAAAGACGGCATTGCTCGCGAATTGGCTGGAAATGAATTCAACATCGGAGGAGAACTTAGTAAGACTGAAATCTGCAATACCGCCAAATTGAGTGCCAATAAAAAATGCGGGCCTCTTGAAATAGGCTTGCAGAAAATTTGCCTTTCTGTTGAACCGTGATCCAGTGAAGTTTCCGGTCTTCATGAACATGGAATGAGCAAATATAGCATCTCCCTTAAACGTGGAGTTCGTGAAGGATGCATTTTCTAAAAAGAATGTATTCTCGAAGCTGACCTGTTTTTGAAATACAGTATTGTTGAAGTCCACCCGGCCATAAATGATGGAATTTTTAATCACGATCGAGGAATTGGCCTGCATCGGCTCATCGGATGGCGGCATCTCCACTTCAAAGGGTATGCTCAAGATCTGCTTGGCAGTCAAGCCTAGCCGCTCTGAAGTCAAATTGCCTTCTATAACAACGTTATCGTATTCTGCGGGCAAGCCTAGCTTGATCTTGGCCATGACTTCGTCGGCTGCGATCGATGATGGCGATTCGCCAAGAGCCGCCCTGGGTGCAACAAAAAACAAAACCAGTCCCAAGAGGATAAGAGCCAAAGATGTTTTCACGGGCCAGCTCCTTCCAGATATTTTTTTGAATTTAAACACATATTGTAGAACGCTTCCATTCTCTCTGCAATTTAAATACTGAATCTATCATTCCGTGCTTTGAATCGTCAGCATGTAAGGACGGAGTCTATTTCGTTTCAAAGGCCTCCTAAAATCATAACGATGAGCAGGTGGCTGCATGCTCTCCTTCCTGCTCCTTTTTCAGCGCAGCAAAGGCGTGCTTGCCTCTGGAATGGGGAAGAGCCTCCTTGTTCAGATAGTCGAGATGCTCGACTATATCCGGGAGGAATGACACCGGAAACCCCAGCACCGCCTCGCCAGGGGCCATGTCTGTGGCATCGCGGCAGCCGTAGCAGCCGAAGCTGAAGTTCAACCTCTTTTCCAAATAAGGAATAACCGTGGAGTCAACGCAGGTGGCCTGAAGA
>JAABPZ010000128.1 GCA_011391755.1 Methanothrix sp.
ATGGGTCCGATTGTTTTCGGCGTAGCATAGCCAATCTCAACAGCAAAGCCGAATGCTTTGACAGAAGCTGCGAACAGCTCTGAGATCTGTGCCTCCACATCAATGGAAAGATCCTTGGCCTTAAAGATCAAGCCACCCTCGTAGGCCGCTCGTAGTTCCAGGCCCACATTTCGGGGGAAGATCTCCATGATCTTCAAAATGTCCGCAGTCTTGGCGGAAACGACCTCTCCCTCTTTGGCTAAAGTGATCTTCTGGTTGATGACCACCTTTCCGCTTTTAATGGCGGCAGGAATGCCGGCTGCTTGAAGCTTGCCGACCATGGGTCCTGGTGAGAACGAGGTCACTCCAGCCTCAATCACTATGTCTTTGGGAGCACGTGCACCGGCCTTGATGGGCATGGGCTGTTTGCCCTTTACTAAGAGGCCGTTCAGCTTGAAGGGATTGTCATTGCTAAAGAGCAAAGCAGTCTGATCTTCAATGAAATTTGCCAGCGGTCTGATATCCGGGGCAGAGGCCTCCAGGGCGCGGCGAGCGATGGTGTTCCTCACCATCCTTATCTCGACATTGCCTCTGAGACTGCCTCGCATCTGCTGCAGATTATCGGCTGGTATCTCCCGCACGCCTACAACGCCTACAACGCGGCTTTTTTTAATCATTTCGACAAGCTCTTCTACATCCCTAACCTTCCACTCAGGTATGTGGGCAGTGTGACGATCTGTTGCCATTTAAATCACCTTTATGGAAGGCCCCATGGTGGTCTTGACATAAACCGACTTCAGGTTATGTCGACCATCCTTGAGGGTCTGCTCGAGCTTGACGATGACCGCTTCAATGTTTTCGGCCAGCTCTTTGGTATTCATATTTCGGTTCCCAACAGTCAGGTGAAAGGTCGGCTTGTCCCGAGACCTGATCCTGATCATGTTCTTGAGCCTCTGTATCTGTGGGGTTACGTCCTGTGTCGGCGGCAGAGGTGTGGGCATCTTGCCCCTCTTGCCGAGAATGGAACCCAGGCTCTTACCTATGACGGGCATGAACTGAGTCTCTGCTATGAAGAACTTGTACTCGTCTGCCAGTTTGCGCACAGCTCTCTTATCTCCGGCGAGTTCTTTGATCTCGTCCGCGGATATAACCCGGTCTGCGCCAGCGCTCTTGGCTCGAAGGCCAGTCTCTCCTGCAGCGAATACAGCGATCTTGGTCGGTTTGCCAAGTCCGTGGGGTAGGATAACCTCGGCATCGACTCTGTTTCCCGGCTGGGCTAAGTCGATGTTATGAAGGTTAATAGCCAGATCCACGCTTTCGCTGAACTTTCTGGCAGGTGCCTCAGTGATAGCCTGTTTAACGGCTTCTTCTATATCCATTTCAATCCTCCGTAGTCTACGACTCTAGGTCTTCTACGGCTTCTCAAAAAAGAGAATCATAATTCAGATAATAATATCTCATCGTATTTGCCGCTGGCTATCGCCAGTTGAGCCTCTTTGCTTTGCATACCATCAATGGATGCGCCTACAGACCCTGCTGTGCCGACGACCTCGCTGGCCGCGTTCTTCAGGGTTTTGGAGAGAAGGCCTTTTCTCTTGATGTTTGCAATCTTGAGGACCTGCTCCATAGTTATATTCCCGACGATGGTTTTGTCTCCAGTGCCTTTCTCTACGCCCATCTCCTTGATGATCAGGGCCGAGGTAGGAGGCGTTCCGACTTCGATTTCGAATTCGGTTCTGGATTTCACGATGACCTTGACGGGAACTTGCATTCCATTTAGATCTTTGGTCTTTTCATTGATCTTGGCAACTACCTGAGCTACATTTACGCCCAGAGGTCCCAGGGCCGGGCCCAAAGGTGGCCCCGCGCTGGCCTTTCCGCCAGGGACCAATGCTTCTACGACATTAGCCAATACTTGTCACCTCTAAATTTATTAAGTTCCATCTTTACTGAGCACGCGCACGTGATCTCCCCGTACTGTGATGGGGATAGGCACCATTGCTTCAAAGAGTTCCAAGGTTATTTCTTCCTTGGCAACGTCCACGCGTTTGACCCTTGCCTTCTCTCCCTTGAACGGTCCGGATATGAGTTCGATAATGGCTCCTTCATTAATTCCGATTACCGCCGGCTTGGGGGAGAGAAAGTGTTCAACCTCTCCGATGTTGGAGGCCCCCTTTATCACAGAGCGTGCGTGGGGTATTCCTTGAATCGCCTGATCTACGATCTCTGGAGCTGGTGATTCCACAAGAACGTAGCCTTTCAGCACATCTGGTACCAGCAGTGCCCTTATATCATACTTTTCCTTGCGTGCTATCTGGGCGATCATGTTGGCCACCGATCTTTCTTGATTCGCAGTGGTCTTCACAACATATATGCTGGTCTCGGACATTCCGCCTTCTTAGACGAATCTCGTGTATAAAAAGGTTTGTAATACAATGGAAATCTCTTTATACTATAAACAAAGGTGTTTCCAAGGGGTGAGTATCTAAAATGAGTGGCAGGACTGATCAGCTTCGGGACCTCGTTATGAAGATTGGCGCCACAACCAAGGTCGTGGAGAAGCAGGCCACCCGTCATGGTAGTCTCCGGGGAAGCGGTGAGATTGAGCGCGCTTTATTGGGAGTAGTCCGGGAGATGATAAATCAATACGGCATACAGACAAAGTTGACTGCCGAGCAGCTATCATCAGTTATCAGGCTATTTTATAAGAAACTAAGTGATACCGAGATCGCAGAGCAACTGGGTGATCGAGCCCTTAATAAAACCGTCAGCCGGGCCAGAATCAAGCTCCACTTATTCCGGGAGACTGATTTGAAACCTCCTTTCGACAAGGATGAGTTTCTCCGCCTAACGGATGCCAGTAAATCCGTCAAAGAGATGGCTGGATGTTTGCGGGTAGCTCCTTCCACCATATCGGAGTACAGGAATATCTTCGACAGCCAGAAAGCATCGGAGAGGGATGGATACACAAAGCGTTTTTTGGAGATACTCTCCGATCAGGATGTCTCCGAGCGCATGGTGACAGCCCACACCGAGGATGGTCTAGTGGACACCATCGATACCGACTATGAGGCGGCAGAGGCCTGAGAATCTACTGTGCGCATTATCTTTGGCAGAGGAATATTTGCCTTGTAAGGCTTCCGTGCACGCGATCCGTATGCTTTTGGATTATTTTGAAGCCCGCATTCGCGAGCAAGGCATCAAGCGAGCTATCTGCCACGATTACCATGCGTCGATCAGGCTTAATCACCCGGAAGAGCTCGCTTAAACTTTCCTGCAAAAGAAATTCCTTCGACTTTGCCAGGATTTTAGCCGATCTTCCATAGGGCGTGTCCAGGACGGCAGCATCGATGGAAGAGTTTTGCAGTGGCAAGCGCTTGGCATCTCCCAATAAAAGAGAGCAGTCAAGTGTATGCAAATTGCATAAGGCACCCTTCACCAGCCGGGTCTGAACCTCGATACCCAGCCCCTGGATGCCTATCAAGCAGGCTTCGATCAGAATGCCACAGGTTCCGGCAAAGGGATCGAGCAGCATCTCGCCTGCCCGGACCTGGGTGAGGTTGATCAATGAGCGGGCCATGCGCGGCATAAGCACGCCTGGATGGAAAAAGGGCTTGAGGTGTGGCCGGCGTGCCTCAAAGGAGCTTCTATCGGTTCTGGCAACCTCGCGTCCCAGTACGATTCTTTCTGTGGTGATGACGGCTCGCAGCACCATCTTTGGATTTTTCAGGTCTGCCTTGTAGCCTCTCTGAAAAAGGATGCGTCCTACCTCGCGCTCTACGGCATCTGCGCCAGGCGCAGCATCCTTGATACGCCGGCCCCTGACCAGATATCTCTCGTGGGGCAGCTCGATGAGGTTCACAGACTTTGCGAGTGCCTCCAGGGTTGCGTCAGAGATCGCCAGGACCTCGATGATGCGATGGGTCAATGCCAGACGACTGCCCAATAATTGCACATCGAGGTCTTCCGCCTCCACTATCAGGCACTGGTCCAGAAAGGCGACCTCGCAAAAACGGGTGGAGTTGATCTCCACCAGGGCTAAGGCCTCGCTTCTCGGCAGGGTCTCATGTTCTCCGGACAGCTCAAAGGCGTAAGTCTTCATCCTTAGTCCAGGTAGCTGTTCACATCCCTGTAATTGAACTTCTTAGAGCCCAGGACGTTCTCCAGGAAGTTGAAGAGGGCTCTTCTCACATCATCGGAGAGCAGCGGATACCAGGTGGGGCTGGCCACGACCACTGCCCGGAAAGCAAAGAAAGGCGCGATGACCTCCAAAAGCTCTTCGTCACCCGTTTTTTCCAGGTAGTTTTCAAAGAAGAGCTCGAAGAGGTCTTTCAAGTCTCCGGTCAGGCGCAAGCTCTTTTGCACGGAATAGAATATGTAGTTCATGGCCAGAGCAGTGATGTCATCCGCAGCTTCGCCCCACTCCCCCCGGCTTCTGTCCAGGACGGAGAAGTCTGCGCCCTCCCGAAACATTATATTCCAGGGGTGGAAGTCGCCGTGCACCTGGCAGAGCCGCGCGGCTTTGCCCCGCAGCATCCAGCGCCACTCTACGCAGATCTTCTCGACCTCTTGCAGCTCATCCGGGTCCAGGAAGCTGGGATTATCCGGATAGTCGTCCAGAATGCCGAAGATGCACTCACCGCTTCCTAACGTCTCCCGGATCTTACGCTGATAGAGGGGCGGGCAGTCGTTCTTGACGGCGTGAATCTCGGCCAGGTAATTGGAGAGGGCGATGACCCGTTCGTAGTCCCGGTCGGTTGCGCCCTGCTCTTTTACCCGCTCCAGGTCAAAGAAGTACTCTTTTCCCTCAATCTTTTCCATGAGCAAGAAGTATTCGCGAGCGTCTCCAGCCGAGACCAGCGTCCCTTTTTTCGTGAAGTAACCCACGTCGAGAGATGGGACGTGTTTGGGGAGATTGGCAAAGGTCGAGTTCTGCCAGATCATAATCCCTGCCCGGTCGGAGAAGTGGTCGTGGCCGAAGCCATGCTGCACGCGCATGGAGGAGAGTACCGCCGAGCCCTTCTTTCCCTTGATATCGTACTCCACCAGCAGAGGCGATCCGTATCCGAATCCTTTCACGTCCTCT
>JAABPZ010000129.1 GCA_011391755.1 Methanothrix sp.
TTCGCGATCCTACAAGTTAAATCTTATGCATTTTCACTATTCGAACCATGCGGTCGTGATCACATTTATAAATGAAAACTGCGTCCATGCACAGGCTGAGCAGCCTAAGATATGCCGGTGCCAGGAAGAAAAATGAAAAAAAGCAATTCAAAAACAAAAAATATAAATAATGAAAATACGAGAAGATAGCTTATAACAGTTATGTATTGGAGGAGATCTATGGATCATGTCAGGGTCGGTGGAGTCTGTCTGCTTCTATTAATTATAGCTGCGGCTCTGCCAATTAGTGTATTGGCGCAAACCCCTTCTGTGAACGATAATGCAGAGAACGGGGCGGCCCCAATCATAAGCCAGAGCTTGCTTTCTAAGAGCACGCAGGGAGAGACTATATCGGCAGAAAAGCTGGCCAAGCGCAACACAGGACTTAAGCCGCTGGCATCTGCCGGGCAGACCTCAAAATCCGAAGCCCCTGCAGCCCCAGAAGAGGCTGCAAACACCGCTGCCTCTGCCCCAAAAAGCAATGCAGAACAAGCAATCACCAGCCAGCCGCCGGCCCAAGACGCGACAATAACGCCGGATACTATTCAGACGGAAGTTCCTGCTGCATCAAATAATGTGGTCGAGACTGACCCGGCAACACAAGCTACTGTAGACGCAACGGTTGCTCCTCCCGAGAATGTAGCTTTAGGAACGGCAGTTTCAGCCGACACAACAGCTCTTGCCATCGACGAACAGCAAAACGAATCACTCAATGAAACGCAATCCATATCCAATAACGTTTCAGCTAATGATTCTGAAAATGCCACAGAAGGCGCGACGATAGAGGCCGCCAAGGAAGCTGATGAAGATGAGCTGGCAAATGACCGCATCTGGCGAGAAGGAATCAGCCCTGACGAATACACCTGGTCGTATAAGAGCTTCTCCGGATTCTTCTACGACATGAAGAATGATGTGGGAACTGAGAGGCTGAATGTGAAGCTGCAGGGAACGAGCCGGTCCATCGATTCCGGCGAACTGACGTATAGCACGAGTGCCGAGGAGACAGATTTCGAATTCGGCGACTGGGGAACCTACCAGGTTATAGGCTTCATGGCCGACAAATACTTTGCAGGCTACAAGGCCAGCGATCTCTTCGACCGGGATGTGAGCCTCATTAATGACGGTCAACTGAGAAGAGTGCTCATAGATAGCGATGATGAGAGCACGATAACCACCGGTTCCGTCCTCTCTATGCAAGAAGGATATGAGCTGCGCATCAAGCAGATAGATATCGATGGAAATAAGGTCTATTTGGCCCTGGCCAGGGACGGAGAAGAGGTGGACAGCAAGGTCGTCACTCCAGACAGCAGCCCAAAAAGTGCCACTTATGAGTACAAAGTGGACATATCCGGAGAGGATGTGCCCATCGTCATGGCTCATATATCCAATGTATTTGCCAGTACCGAGTCCGACCTGGTCACTGTAGATGGCCTCTTCCAATTATCTGATACCTATGCCTCTGTAGAAAGCGGAGATGAGTACGATAAGATGATAGTGTCGTCCGTCTCTGACGCAGGCGTGGAAATGGAAAATGACAATTCCCTCTCTTTAAGAAAAGGAAGCACAACCAAGATCTTCGGGGATGTAGGGTTCCTGGTTGCAGATGCAGAGGAGCTGCGCTTTGCACCAGTAGTAGAGAGGTTTGGACCTCAGGAAGTGAGAGGCACAGTAATCGATCCATCAGATATCGATGAATTTACCTGGACAGTTTACAACTTCGAGGGCTTCTACTATGATATAGATGATGATGTGGGAACAGAGGTCCTCACGGCCAAGATAAGCGGCAAGAACAAGATCGAGGAGAAGGATCTAACTTATTCAACGAGTCCTCAGCCGGTCAAGTTCGAGTTTGGCGATTGGGGCAAGTACGACGTCATCGGTTTCATGGCCGACAAATACTTCGCGGGATACAATAATGAGACCGCCTTCTCCGATGAGATCAGCGCCATCAACGAGGGCCAGCTCAGACGTGTCCTGATAGATAGCGAAGATAGCCAGACCATTGCCAGCGGTTCTGTTCTTTCCCTGGAAGAAGGATATGAACTGCGCATTAAATCGGTAGATCTGAATGGAAACAAGGTCTATCTCTCGCTCGCCAAAGACGGAGAGGAAGTAGACAGCAAGGTGGTCACGCCTTCTTCCGATTCCAAGGACAGGGCCTCCAGCTACATGTACAAGGTGGACATAGGCTCAGAGAAGGATGTGCCCATAATCACGGTCCACATTGAGAGCGTCTTTCGCAGCACAGAGTCCGATCTGGCCACGGTGAACGGCATCTTCCAGGTCTCTGATAGTCCCCAGTCCGTGGAGGAAGGAGAGATTCACGGCCGGATGAAGGTGGAGACACTGGGTGATGACGGCATCACCATGCAAAATGATGCATCCATCAGCCTGGGAAGAGGCAAGACCATAGAGATCATGGAGAACCTGAAGCTTGAGGTTGCCGACAGCGATAAGAGGCTTATGGCACCTATCGCCACCAAGGGAGAGGGCGAGGAGATGACTTTGAGCGTACCTGCGGCTGTTGTCAACACGCCAGTATCTATCAGTGTCAAGTCCGACACCTCAGGTCTAAGCGGAGTTTTGATCCAGATGAATGGAAGCTCCGTTGGTACTACGGATGTCACCGGATTGATCAGCTATACGCCTGCCAATGTAGGCACCTTCCAGATAGTTGCCAAGAAGAACGGCTATAACGACGGCAAGGCCAGCCTGATAGTGAGGACAGCGGCAGAAGCAGCCAACCGCTCAGCATTCGAGCAGGCCAATACTACGCTTGCCAACCAGCTCACCATCAATGCGCCAGCAGAGGTTGTCAAGGGAGAAAACTTCCTGATATCTGTGGTGCAGGGCATCAATCAGACGCCTGTGGATGCAGCATCCTTATTCCTGGATGAAGAAGGCATCGGCAGCACCTCCGCCCAGGGAATGATGACCTATGCCGCCAATGTCACCGACGAGCATACCTTGAAGGCAGAAAAGGAGGGTTTCAATTCCGCTAACCGGAAGATCATGATAACCTCGTCTCTGAGGGTCGTTAATCTGACGGTGCCGGAAAAAGCCTACGCAGGAAGCGAGATAAAGATCTCCGCCATTGTAGAGAACGTTGGCAGCAATGACGACTCTCGCTTGCTGGAGCTGAAGGCCAACGAGACCGTTGTGGGCAGCAAGAATACGACGGTCAAAGCAGGCGAGAACACTACGGTCAGCTTCAGCTACAAGCCCAAGGATCCGGGATTGACGAGAATCAGCCTGGATGAGCAGAGCAAGACGGTGAACGTGGAGAAGGCAGATAGCAAAAACTGGCTCATTGCTCTGATCCTGGTGCTGCTCATCTCAATCGGGGCCGGGTACTACCTGTACTCGACAGGAGAGCTGGACGGTCTGCAAAGACAGGTTAAGAAAATGATGCAAGGGCGATAGGCAGAGTCGCCCTTTTACCTCATTTTCCCTTTTTTTAGATAATTAAGTCCTTGCATATCCATGGGAATTATTGATATACCCTGACGTTTCCTCTCATGGCACTGTATCGCATAGGCTGAGCAATTAAAATTCACCAAGGTATGAAAATGAATTACTGGCAACCGAAATTGGAGCTCATGGAGAGAAAGGAGCTGGAAGAGCTGCAACTGCAACGGCTCAAGAGTGTTGTAGAGAAGGTTTACAAAAACGTTCCCTTTTACGAGAAGAAATTCAAGCAGGCAGGCGTCACCCCAGAGGACATCAAGAGTCTCAAGGACCTGGTAAAGCTGCCCACTACCAAAAAGCAGGATCTACGAGACAATTATCCCTTCGGCCTCTTTGCCGTTCCGCTAGAGGGAGTGGTGCGGGTGCATGCCTCTTCCGGCACGACCGGCAAGCCCACCGTGGTCGGCTACACGGCCAAAGACATCGAGACCTGGTCGGACCTCATGGCCCGCGACTTTGTCATGGTCGGGGTCAAGAAGGGCGATATCTTCCAGAACGCTGTGAACTACGGCTTTTTCACGGGCGGTCTCGGGGTGCACTACGGCATCGAACGCATGGGGGCCATGGCGGTGCCCTCCGGCGTGGGCAACACGGAGCGGCAGCTCGAGATCATGATGGACTTCGCTGTGACGGTGCTGCACTGCACACCTTCTTACGCGCTTTACCTGGCAGAGACGGCTAAGGCCAGGGGCGTGGTGGACCGGCTCCATCTGCGCATCGGCTGCTTTGGAGCCGAGCCCTGGTCGGATGAATCGAGAAAGGAGCTGGAGGAGACACTGCACATCAAAGCCTACGACTCCTACGGCCTCTCCGAGATGATGGGTCCGGGCGTAGCCTTCGAGTGCCAGGAGCAGAATGGCCTGCACATCTGGGAGGACCACTTCCTGATCGAGATTCTGGATGAAAATGAGCAGCCCTGTGCACCGGGAGAGCCGGGCGAGCTGGTCATAACCTCGCTTACCAAAGAAGCCATGCCCCTCATCAGATACCACACGGGCGACGTAACCTACATCATGGAAGAGAACTGCCCATGCAAACGCACCAGCAGAAAGCTGCACAGGTTCCTGGGCCGGGCGGACGACATGCTCATTGTGCGCGGCATCAACGTCTTCCCCAGCCAAATCGAGGATGTGCTGGTCAGCATCCCTGAGATTGGCAACTATTTCCAGGTGGTCGTGGACAGAAAGAAGCACGGCCTGGACGAGATCAGCATCCAGGTGGAACTTAAGGACGAGGCCTTCACCGGCGAACTCACGGACCTGGCAAGGATCCAGAAGAAGACAGAAGAGAAGATCAAGTCCGTGCTCAATGTGAGAAGCAAGATCGAGCTGGTGGAGAAGGGGTCCATACCCAGAACAGCCGGAAAATCCAAGAAGGTCGTAGATCTGCGCGACGTCTACGCTAAGGACGAGAAAGCGAAGAAAACGTGAATGAGTTGAAGGCTGCAGAATGCTTGTGCCATCTGCAGCTTTTGAATCTTTATGGTTTATTTCTCAGAGCATATGGCTACTTGTGGACGATAACCGGTCGGCCTGTTAATTGAGCCAGAAACC
>JAABPZ010000130.1 GCA_011391755.1 Methanothrix sp.
CCGGCCGTAATCGCCGCGCATGGCCAGCTCAAAGGCCACATCCGCCATGGGCGCAATGAGCCGGGAACGGGAAATATCGGTATCAATGGAGAAGAGCTTTCGCTCGGGAACCAGGAGCATGACCATGCCAGATAACTCCTCCCTTTTAAGGAGAAGCATGCCTCTGTTGTCGGTAACCACAACGCCGCCCAGCATTGAGGCCAGAGCGTCGTCCAGAGCTCCGGTAATGGTCACCCCCACCTCCCGGGCGGCAGCCACGCCGATCTTGGCCGCCTCTACCAGGTCCATCTCTTCTTGCAGAGCATCCAGGGTTGCCAGGACGACTGCGTTGGCCGCCGTACTGCTGCTCTTGAGGCCGCCGGCCACAGGAATCTCGCTGCAAGTTCGCACTATCGCGCCATAGGAATAGCCCAGTCGCTCCTGCACCATGCGCACACAGGTCTCGATGAGGCGAGTGTCCACGCCGGGAACGTCTCCCAAAATATCGCCGGAATGGTTCAGCTCCACTTCGGCATGGGTTTTGAGCTCGATTCCAAAGGCCGCCCCTTTCCAGGTGGCCACGGCATTAAGAACTGTGGCAGCGCCATTGGCCCAGGCATATCCTTTCATGATTGCTCCATCTCAAAGATCTTCTTGAGCTTGTCGAGCTCCTTTGCAAACTCATCTTTGCCTTCGCGAGTATATTTTGCGATCATCTTATTCAAGTACTCCAGTTCAGTGATGGATGAGATGAAGATGGGCTGATAGCAGCCCAATTCAACAAGTGGCAGGACCTCCACACCGCCTTTGTTTGTACCCTCCTCCAGCCCTTTTACGACTACTATGAAAGCAAAGTTCTTGTAGCCCAGACCCCGGGCAATGTTCTTGGCGAAGCTGTTCATCTGCTGCACCCTTCGAGAAGAGAGGTCTTTGTAGGCGGCAACGGAATCCTTGTACTCCACAAACATGATGGAATCATCGGACCAGAGCAGGGCGTCATACTCCACCACAGCGATGGCGTTTTTTAGAGCCACTACATTGAAGAGGACGCCGCGACACCAGCTTATGTTAAGGTGAAGCCGAAAGTCCGCTTCCGTCATAGGCGTATTCCTGGGCTTCAGAACATAAGGGTCGCTGGACAGTTCAATCATGAGGGGTCGTTTCTCTTTTCAGATAAATGGACTTTTCCGCTGCACAAATTAGTGAAATGAAATCAGATCTATCCTTGATAAAAGTGCATTTAGGGTGGAAATATATCGTCTTTGTGCCTTTGTGTCTTTGTGGTGAGCGTATTCGTGGGTATTTTGTCTTCATCCTTTCAAAAGAACTCAACCACAAAGGCACAAAGACACAAAGACGCCAAGAATGCGATTTAACAAACCAGAGGTCAGCCTCGCATCAAATTCGTCGCCAGATCGAACACAGTCTTGGGGCGGGAGAGCAGGACGATCGCAGCCGCATAGCCGGCTTTCTTGACAAATGAGCCTCCCGAGATGAGGCGTTTTCCGGACAGGCCGGCAACCAGTCTGTCGATCTCTTCATCCTTCATCATGGCCAGCGTCTGCAAAGATGCCCGGCCCATGCGGTACTGCCAGTAAAATTCCCTTCTCCAGAGCTTTTCATACTGGGAAAGACCTTCCCGGGAAACATCTCCCCTAGCCACAGCCTCGGCAGCCACGCTGCCGCAGATGGTGCCGGCGCGCATGCTGTAGGCCAGACCGCTCTGCCCGGCGGCACCGCCCGTGACCATCAGCGAGTTGGCAGACATCTCACCGGGCAGAACGCAGATGGGGTCGCCCCCTCGCCGCACAGCATGAATCTTGAGATTCTCAATATCCCGGTACTGCGTGGCTTTGAAGGCTTTAAACCGCTTCAAGAAATCCCGGAAAAAGGGCTGCACATTTTGACCGTGGCCGCGAACGAAGACACCAAGCGTGGCGCGATCGCCACCTGCCGGTGAAAAGGTGGCCTTCCAGCCGGGTGCCATGCTGCCGATCCAATACTGGAAGAACATCTCCTCGCCCAGATCGGGATGCTCGACATCGGCTTCCATGGCCCAGGCAATGTCCTCGGCATGGCGCATGGGCAGCAGGCCAGCTTCGCGAGCCAGATGGGAAATAACTCCTGAGGCGTCCACCACCACCCTGGCCTCGATCTCGTCCTCATTTAAGAATACAGTTCTGCGACTGCCATCCAGCCGGGATTTCTTGGCGACGCCGGCCAGCAGGCTCACCCCAGAGCTTTGCGCGAGCCTTAGGTAGTGTTCATCGAACTTCTTTCGGTCAATGAAGTAGCCTTTCGCCGGAATGCTAACGCCCTGGCCGGAAGGGGAGAGAATGCGCATGCCTTCCAGCTCTTTTTTCAGGTAGCAGTCCTCTACCTTGATGCCTGATGTGGCAGCCATTCCCTCAAAGAGGGTATTGGCGGCATGATCCAGGCCGGCCAGATCCCTGTCCAATAAGATTACCCCGGCTCCGCCTTTTGCGGCAGAGATCGCAGCCATCAGGCCGGCGGGCGAAGCGCCCACTACCAGAACATCGCACTTCACAAGAGGGATGGGGGCGTGCGATGAGATTAAGTTTTCCGGAGGGGCGGGAGAGACGAGAGGCGGCGTGGACCGAGGATGCCGCCCTGATGCAGAAAAAAAAGAAAGCGAAAAAGACGCCTCTAATTAGTTAACGGGAAAACGCATCAGCGTTTCCGTCAACAGGTCGTACACCTTGGATACGGTCGAGACCTCTAAGCGCTCATCCGGTGAGTGGACATGTTGCAACGTGGGGCCCAAAGATATCATATCCATTCCAGGGTACTTTTCCCCAACCACGCTGGTCTCCAGGCCGGCGTGAATGGCTATGACCTTGGCCTCTTGACCGAATTTATCCTGATAGACCTGCTTCATCAGGCCCAGTATCGGAGACTCTGGGTTAGGCGCCCAGCCAGAATAACTATCAAGGAATGATACCTTGGCACCCGCCAGCTCGAAGACGCTTCGAATCATGTTGCCGGTGTCGTCTCGGGCCGAATCAAGGGAGCTCCTTACATAGAATCCGGCCCAAAACGCTCCATTTTCTGCCTTCAGGATGCCCATGCTGGTAGAGGTTTCTACTAACCCAGGAACAGCATCGCTCATCCTCAAGACGCCGTTTGGGCAGCTATATACGGCGCTTATCAGGTTGACGGCGGATTGTGCCACCATTAGCTTAGCAGGAAGGTCAGCATTCTCTGCCATTATAACCAAGCCTGGCTCTGTGGCTGACAGCTCCTTTTGCACCATGGCTTCGAACTCCTTAACGTACTTGGCAAAGGAGTCGGCCTCTGACTTTGGAACTACTACAACGGCATCTGCTTCTCTGGGTATGGCGTTGTAACGATCTCCTCCATTAAAGCAAGCAATTCTCAGGCCGAACTGTCTCTGGGAAGTCCATAGCAGACGGGATAGGATCTTGGCTGCATTTCCCCTGCCCAGGTTTATATCAGTTCCGGAGTGGCCTCCCTTTAGCCCTTTGATGGCGATTTTGTATCCAACCATCTGGGCCGGAGTTCCTTCCTCTGAATAATTCTTCTTGGCGTCAATGTACAGACCGCCGGCGCTGCCGATAGTAAACTCTCCCTCCGTCTCTGAGTCCACGTTTATGTAGATATCACCCTTGAGCATATCTGACTTAAGCCCATGAATACCAGTAAAACCGTCCTCCTCGTTGACGGTGAAGAGGGCCTCCAGAGGGCCGTGGACCAGTTTCTTATCTTCCAAAATGGCCATGATGATGGCAACCCCGATACCGTCATCAGCACCCAAGGTTGTGCCATTGGCCTTTACCCATCCATCCTCTATGTAAGCCTGAATGGGATCCGTCTGAAAGTCAAAGTCCTTGTCTGCATCCTTCTGAGTTACCATGTCCATGTGAGCCTGAAGAATCAATCCTTTCCGGTCCTCCATTCCAGGAGTGGCAGGCTTGCGAATAAGGACGTTGCCGACTTCATCTACCGTAGTCTCCAGAGCCAAATCTTTGCCAAAATTTGCCAGATAGGCGCTTATCTGCTCCTCTTTGTGGGAAGGACGCGAAACTCCAGTCAAATTATAAAAATTTTCCCAGATAGCCTTAGGCATAAGAGAATCTATCGCCTCTCCCAAGGGGACTTTGGACAAATCATTATTGTTACCCCTGGTCGAATTTATGCCGGAGTCTGTATTTGAAGCTAAGCACGAATTCGTTATAAATATCAGGACAAACGCTATCATTAGCGATTTAAAACGCTGGTTTTGTTTCATGGTAGGTCAACTCTTCTAAACAGCTGGTATTATCAGGAAGTCTCTGATCATTTTGCCTTTTGGAGGGCGAGCTTATTTAAATATTTCTTTTGCATTCAGCATATGGAGTAGTCTCTCTAATCAGGTATCGGTAGATTAGAGCATCCATGCGACAGTAAACCAAATATGCCTTTGTTCGGTCTAATTGCACAAGAAGGAGGGAGGAGAAAGTCAATTGGATGTAGGAGGGAAAGAATAGCCATCGACTTTCGCCAATACAATATACGTCAATTGCCGAGATAAAAGGCTTTCGCTTCAAGTTTAGAAAAGAACATTCACCACCCCAAGGAGATAATCAAGAAAAAGATGTATCAAGTCCCAGGCGGGCCAGCGCCAAATCCACAGCGCCCTAATAGGCTGGAGCCAATCACCGCGAAGTGACGGCCTGACCCTGCCCGAAGCTCGACTTTAATAAGCCGGGCTCGAAGGCAGCATAAGCGCTGGAATTTCACACAGCGTCCGAATTACTGGAACCCTTTTCATGGGGCCTCATGCCCGCCCTCTCGCCTTTGGCTTGACTTTTGCCGCTTCATGCCCCGACCGTGTATTAGCGTGAGATCCGGCGGATTACTGCGCCTTTTACAGCGCGCAACTTTTTCAGCCCGCCGAAATTTTAGCCTCACAGGCTCGTAGCCAAATGCAGTGCCACGACGGCATGCATCTCCTGTACCAAGGGATTTTGATCGGCCAGCCCCGTGGTGGGGCAAACGCCCTTGTCATCAGAGCATCATCAGATACGTTAAG
>JAABPZ010000131.1 GCA_011391755.1 Methanothrix sp.
GACCGGGAGTTTGTCAGGGGTGTCTGGCCCAGGCTACTAGAGGTATTTCGTCGCTATTCTCGGTCTGGAGAGGACTTCGGGGGGGACGAAGATGGCCTTATTGTATCCGGGCCGGCGCTCACCTGGATGGATGCTCGCCTGGATGGCCGGCCTGTGACATCGCGAGCCGGAAAATGCTGCGAGATAAATGCCCTCTGGTATTCTGCCTTGCGAGATATGCAGAAGCTATGCGAGGCTTTAGACAAATCAGATCCGGGGTTTACACAGCTGGCCGAAAGGGTACGCCATAGCTACCAGAGGTTTTGGAATAGTGAGACAGGGTGCCTTTTTGATGTAATTGACCATGAAGATGCATCCATCCGCCCCAACCAGATTATCGCAGCAGGAATTCCCGATCTGCTGCCTCTGGTTATGAGAAAGAGCATTATTGATGTTGTAACAAGGGAATTGCTCACGCCTTACGGACTGAGAACTCTCTCCCCTCGCGATCCGCGCTATAGAGGCAGATACGAGGGCGACCCTCATAGCAGAGATGGGGCCTATCATCAGGGCACCGTCTGGCCCTGGCTCATGGGGCCGTACATTGATGCTCTGCTCTGTGTGAACGGCAGATTTGGGCCGGTCCTGGCAAAGGCCAGAGAGCTTCTCAAGCCCTTGATAACCATGCATGCCGGAGGGATTAACACAATTCCAGAGGTCTTTGACGGGGACTGCCCCCAGCGGCCGGGCGGCTGTATCTCTCAGGCCTGGTCGGTGGCGGAGGTGCTGCGCGCCTGGGAGACGTGCAATAGTAGTAAAATCTAAATATTGTTCGTTGTGTTGTCATATCGTGCTTGCTGACATCCCGGTATGCCAGGACGAGGAGGATCTCCATATTGACCCTTTTTCTGAAAAGGAAAGATGGCCGCCAAAAAAAACTGCATTTTATGCAAAAAGATAGACCAAATGTCTGGATGCAAGTCAAGCTGTCTCGAATCAATTATCAGTGGACGGCCGCCTTGCAAAAGGCTTTTGCTGATCTAGTTGATGAGGTGAGGACAAAAAATGAGCAATTCAGATGTGAGTGTGAGTTGAAAGCCCAGTTAGAGGAGAGAAGCCGACAGCTTAGAGACAAGGAGCGCATGGCAGCGATTGGTGAGACGGCGGTTATGATCGGCCATGATCTGCGAAATCCTCTGCAGGCCATAGTGAACACCACATACCTGGCCAGACGCAAGGTTGAAGAATCTTTGCCAGAGGCAAATCTTGATAAGCTAGGCCTCATATCCGATTTGCTAGCCATAGAAAAACAGTCGCTGTACATGAACAAGATCGTCTGCAATCTGCTGGACTATTCTCGGCCTTTAAATCCGGATATAATGGATTTATGCTTGCCCACGATTATCAGTGATACTCTCGCCAACATGAATATTCCGGATAACATTGAGATTAAAATGGAGATGGAGGAGAACATAACCGTGAGGTGCGATCCGATCATGATCGTGCGTGTTCTCATCAATATCATCTCCAATGCCATTCAGGCCATGCCGGAGGGAGGCATGCTGAATATCTCTATGTCCTCTGCAGAGAAATATGCTATCTTGGCCATTAAGGACACGGGTCCTGGCATACCATTGCAGGTCAAATACAAAATCTTCCATCCTCTCATTACCACCAAAGCCAAAGGTATGGGTATGGGTCTTGCCGTCTGCAAACGCCTATTGGAGGCCATGGATAGCGAGATCCGGATCGTGAGCGAGAAATGTACGGGCACAATCGCCGAGATAAAAATACCTATGTCGAAATAAAAAATAAATTTACTTGCGAGATTGGAGCAAATTATTCACAATATCCTCATGATACTTGATCTCATATTCCTGTTCCGCCAATTTTTTTGCCACAAATTCCAGCAACTTTCCAGGCGTCACCGGCTTTTCTAAATATGCGTTTGCTCCTTGATTAAGGGATTCAATGGCGTTTTCTCGAGTGGAATAACCTGTGATGATGATCTTTTTCATCTCCGGGTTAAGCTCGCGAAATTCAGAGAGAAGGGCGGTACCATCTATATCAGGAAGCCGGATATCTATTAATGCCAGGTTAAAATATTTGCTGCGTACCTTTTCTATGGCTTCACTGCCCGTCTCTGCCGTATCTATTAGGTAACCCTTTCTCTCCAAGAGAAGCTTAAAGCCGTCGCGTATGCCTCTATCGTCGTCGATAATCAATATGCTTTTTTTATTCAATAACTCACCTCAACACTTAGGTTTTTGCCTAAAATAGACGGAAACAAAAAATAAAAGCCTCGGACGGGATTCGAACCCGCGACCTCGTCCTTACCAAGGACGCGCTATACCGGGCTAAGCTATCGAGGCGCCAAGAGCCCTTTGTGCGACTCACCCTTCAAGAACCTTTCGGTTGGATCTGTTTTCTTGCCTCTTCATAAACGTCCTGCGTCCTCTTGGCGATGCGATCCCAGCTAAACTCGGCATCAATCCTGCTGCATCCTGCCTTTGCCAGCTTCATCATCTCCTCGGGATTGGCCAGCAGACGGTTTATGCACCAAGCGATGGACTCCGGCTGAATATAGGCCAGGAGGCCGTCCTCGAAGTTATTAATTATGCTCACCGCCTCCGTCGCAACTACCGGTTTGCAGGCATCCCAGGCCTCCAGTACCACAACTCCGAAAGGCTCGTTTCGGCTGGGAACGCACATGAGGTCGCAGGCATTGACCAGCTCCTCCTTCTCGGCGCTGGAGGTGTATCCCAGGAATCGGCAGGCATCCGCTACACCCAGCTCGCGAGCTCTCCTCATGCAGTCCTGCCTCATGCCACCCTCCCCCATGAAGACAAAACAAGCATCGGATCTGTTTCTCAAGATGCGAGGCACAGCCTCTACCAACAGGTCCGGTCCCTTCTGAATACTCATCCTGCCACAGAAGAGCACCATGGGAGCCAGGGGGTGAATGGCGTACTTCTCCTTGACCCGGCCGGCGTCCAGCCTCTTTCTCATCTTTCCCATAATGATGCCGTTTGGTATAATGCTGATCTTGTCTTCAGGCAGGCTGTAGATCCACATCAACTCGTCTTGCATGCGCCTGGTGGTCACAATCACCTTGCTGGCCTCATAGCAGCCCAGCCACTCTCGATGGGAGACCTCCTGGGATATACCGTGACCGAAGTGGTTTCCATTCCTGCCCCATTCTGAGCTATGCATGGTCAGAAGGAAGGGCAAGTCGAAGTGCTCCTTTATTCGGGTCAAAGCGGGCACCGGATGCCAATCATGGCCATGCACTATATCGAATTTGCCAAAGAGATTTTGCACTGCCCCGAAGCGATCGTAAAGTGCATCACACATGCGGTTCATCTGAGTCAGGACATCTCCAGAGCCGTCTACATCGGCCCTCTGGTAATGCACGCCGTTGATCTTGTCGTAGGACTCAAAATCGCCTCGGCGCGTAAAGATATGTACTTCATGGCCTCTTCTGGCCAGCGCTTCCGAGATCTCTGAGACGTGGGGGGCCACCCCACCGACCTTTATTGAGTATAAGCTCTCCCAAGAGAGCATTGCAATTCGCATCTATTCACCGGGTATTGTCTTGCCTTGCAGCTAATGGTTATTGATCTTTTATCGGTACGATACGCTTTATGAAATACGTTAGGAATGAAATAATCAAATTCTAATTCACTATAGCCGGATAATTGATTAACTTTTCGGCGCTTTTAGCTTATGCCTAAATTCCTCGGCAGCCTGCTCTGGGGCAATGGAGTTGATGTACATTCCGCTGCCCCTCTCAAAGCCCGCAATTTTGGAAATGGCCGGCTGAATTCTGATATTGAGGTGGTAGCCGAAAGGAAGCTGGAAGATCATGCAGTTATAGGACGGATCGTTCAAGACGGATCGCATGCTCCCCAGAGCCTTTTTTAGCAGGGCGGCCAGCATCTTACCTTCCGCTTCATGCATCTCTCCCAGGTTGGCAAAATGCCTCTTGGGCAAGATCCAGGTCTCATAGGGTGCTGCAGAATAGAAGGGTGCAATGAGAATCCAGTTCTCGTTCTCCTCGATGAGCCGGCATGACTCCTTCTCCTCTGCTACGATATTGCAGAAAGGGCAGCGCGAAGCACGACGAATGGCATCCAGTTCTCTTTTAATCAGAGGCGGAAGAATGGGAAGGGTGACGAGCTGAGAATGGCTGTGCGATAATGATGCTCCCGCCTCCCTGCCCCAATTCTTGAAGATGGATACATATTTCACAAGGCTGTTGCTACAGTAATGGACATAGCGATCCCGGTAGACCTGGATGAGCTTTTCCATATGCTCCAGGGCAAAGTCTGCCGGATTTTCTCTGTGCAGAGGACTGTCTACAATCACCTCATGGAAGCCCTGCCCAGGCAAGGCGATCCATTCCGTCGTGGCGGGCGCGGGGCATGGGACCATGGCCGCGAAAACATTGGGAAAGACCCGTAGCTTCCAGCCGGAAATCCTCTCCTGGCCATCGGATGATACACCTTGACAAGTGTAAACTGCAACCGCTGGAGGAGTCATCTTCTCATTTCCGGGACAAAATGGGCAAACGGTCTCGTCTCCCGAGACAGCCTTAGCTGACTGGAAATCAGATGGCCTCTTCCCGCGTTTTGCAGCGATAATGCAGTATTCATCGAGGAAGTAATGTCTTCTTAACTCCGTCATCGTCTGCGTCCCCTCGTCCCATTTTTCGTCACGCCACTTCCTTATAAATCTCCAGTGTCCTCTTTGCGGCTTTCTGCCAGGTGAACTCTTCCAGCGCCCGGGCCCGGGCGTTCTTTCCCCAGGATTGGAGGCGATCCAGGTCCTCCAGGGCGAGATTGATGCCCCAGGCGATATCCCTGGAATCGCGAGCATTGACATGAACCCCCGTGGGCCGCTGCGCGGCCGGGTTTTTAACAATCTCTTGCAAACCGGATGTGCCGGAGGCGCCCACCACTGCTGCCTTGCCCATGGCCGCCGCCTCGAGAGCGACGATGCCAAAGGGCTCATAGATG
>JAABPZ010000132.1 GCA_011391755.1 Methanothrix sp.
CATGATGTCCCTTTCTCGATCAAATTAGGTTTTCAATGCCCTCAGGGGCAGGGCAGGGTTAGGAGAGATGCGTTGCCGCTCTCCAGTGACATCCTCATGTTTAAGTATCCGGAATAGGCTCCGCTCATGACATAGATGGGAACCGCGCTGGAGCCCTTTTGCACCCGCGCACCCACTCTGGCCGTCCCTTCCACCTCGGAATGAATGCTGTAGACAGAGTTGTTGTCCGTCTGGGCGACAGAGGTATCCTTGATCAGATCCACCAGATTGGAGTAGCCCTCCGAGTAGACCGATCCTACCTCATAATTCTTGGCGCATAGAGCATTCTTAAGCTCGCTATGGGTTATGGGCGCACTGTATCTGGACGGTCGGTTCTGGAATACGCCCCATTCGTTCGCCCAGATCTCATTGTAGCCGTCTTCGAAGCCGCCGTAAACCTGAGCATTGATGGATCGGGACACCGTGCCGGTGCCTCTTGTTCCCGTGACCAGCTTCTGTCCATGAAAACCGGCTTCCGACTGGTAGATGCGCATATCGTCCGTGGTTCCCTGACTGTAGATCCAGGAATGCTCGGTGAGATTTTGAGGTACGCTGTTTGCCGTGGGAACGAGAATGCTAGTGCCGGCAATAATAAATATAATCAACACACCAAACGTAAACGATCCGGGCCACCACCTCATCTGCACACCTCAACCTCTGAAGCATCATGGCCGGGCATTGAATATAAATCTGATCCCTATTTGCCCTTATTGCGTCCTCTCTGCGTTATATCTTTAAGGCGGGCTTCCAGAGATGCCTGCAGATCCAAAGAGAGTCCCGCCCCGAAATGGTCCAGGCGGGCGGCTATGGCCAGCTTTGCTGCCAGGGTCCGAGCCACACGTCCCCGCAACATCCGGGGCGATCCTATCACGGCAGGATGGCGGAAGATGATGCCGTGCTTGGGAGAAGGTGCATGGCCCCGAAGATGCTTAAAAAGAGACTTTTCTGCACCCATGACCTGCACTCGGCTGGAAGGCATCTTTGCCAGACGGGAGAGTCCGCCGGCCCGAGAGATTAGCCTTGCTGCTAGGACGGGTCCCGCCAGGGAGGAGAGATTGGGGGCCAGAGCCTGCACAGTGGCGGATACGTCAGTCTCGGTGGCAATCCTTGCCTCTCGCAGTCCCAGAATCGCTTTTGCCAGGAGCCCCATATTTTCGTCTTCTTTTAGCCCTTCCGCCAGATCCTTTCCATGGACGATCTCCTGGCTGTGCAGGCGGGACCACTCGTAGAGCCTCTCGTCCAGCAGATTGATTGCCTGAGACAAATTATCCAGGGCCTCCATGGCCTGGAGCAGATCCTGCTCAACGGTGCTGCCGGCCAGGATGCTTCGCCGCACCAGGCCTAAGGCCGCCTCTCGCAGTAGCCTGTTATATTCTACGTCGTCGGCTGCAAAGCCACAGGCCTTGGCCAGGGCGCGCAGATCAGTCTGTGGAAGAGGAAAGGCACTGGCTGACTCATGCTGAGGCTCTGATATCTCATCCGACTCTTCTCTGCCAAGCATGGCTCCGGTCAGCAAAGATCCGGTCTGCAGGTCAACTCTTCCAAACCAGGTTAGGATCACCATTTGCCTATACTCTTGCCCAGGTCCTGGAATAGATTACTTTCGCCCCGCACAGATTTAGTTTAAATACTTCCGGACCCAAGTTACAGTTACCTCTCAACAAAAAAATTAGGGGGCTGAATTGTCTATGAAAGAACTGGTTGATCAGATAAAAGCTCGTCTCCGGGACCAGAAGATCGAAGTCTCTGAGGAGGATATCGAATCTCGCCTAAAGAAGCTCATCGTGGATTTTCGCGTGCCTGAAGGCGAGGCGAGAAGATCGGTTTTAAATTACTTTTTCAAAGAGCACGGCATTGTGCCTCAGGTTAGGGCCGGCTCGGAGAAGGTCAAGATCGCCGAGATCAAGGAGTCCGGTAAGTGGGTGGATTTGGAGGTCAAGGTTTTAGATCTCTGGGAGCCGGCATCTGAGGCCATCTCTCAGACCGGACTTGTGGGCGACCTAACCGGGTCCATGAAGTTTGTGAAGTGGACCAAGTCAGATCTGCCCAACTTGGAACTTGGCAAAAGTTATCTCCTAAAAAAGTTGGTCACGGACGAGTTTCAGGGCAGGTTTTCCGTAAAACTGAATCGCACCAGCCAGATCGAGCCATTAGATGTCGATGTGGAGGTAAAGCCCGCCAGCAAAGCGGCACAGCTCGTAACCGTGTCACAGATCAATGAGCCTGGTCTATGGGTTGATCTGAAGGTCAAGGTGGCACAGCTCTGGGAGACAAACAGCGAAGCCATCTCCCAGTCAGGACTGGTGGGCGATGAGACCGGCGCCATAAAATTTGTGAAGTGGGTTAAGGCCGATTTGCCGGACCTGGTGGATGGCAAAAGCTACCTTCTCAAAAACCTGGTTACAGACGAGTTTCAGGGCAGGTTTTCCGTAAAACTGAATCGCACCAGCCAGATCGAGCCGTTAGATGTCGATGTGGAGATCGGCTCCATCGCCGCGGAGTTCTCTGGGGCCCTGGTGGATGTACAGAAGGGCTCCGGGCTAATCAAGCGCTGCCCGGTTTGCAGGCGCTCTTTGGCCAAGGGTGTATGCAGTGATCACGGAAAGGTGGACGGTACCTATGATCTGCGTATTAAAGCTGTGCTGGACGATGGCTGCCGGGTGCAGGATCTACTCGTCAACCGGGAGACCACGGAGAGGCTGCTAAATCTCACATTAGAAGAGGCAAAACAGATGGCCATGGAGGCGCTCGATCATGAGGTAGTGCACTCATTAATTGAGAGCAAGCTGATGGGAAGATACTATTCCATAACCGGGCCGAGGATTGATCGCTATCTTCTGGTGGAAAGCATTAATGAAATCCCGCCGGTGTCGCTTACGCAAGTGGACGAGCTCATAGCTAGCGCGGAGGTGGCATAAAAATGGCAGGGTTTTCACGAGAAGTGGCAAAAAGGATCTTCGCCGAGGAGCTAAAGAGCTCTAACTACTCCTTCCGCGACGGTGAGGATCAGCACCAGTATGCACCTTCGTATCTTCTCACCCCCACGGGTGCTAAATGTAATCGCGTTTTCGTGGTCGGTACCCTCACCGAGAAGGATGACATAGGCAGCGACACGGAGTACTGGAGGGGAAGAGTGGTGGATCCCACGGGCAGCATACTGATCTATGCCGGTCAGTACCAGCCTGAGGCCGCTCAAATACTCGCCTGCATGGAGGCGCCCTCATATGTGGCCGTGGTGGGCAAGCCCAATCTCTACCAGACCGATGACGGAAACATCATCATCTCTCTACGTGCTGAATCCATCCAGCGAGTTGACGAGAACACGAGAAACCAGTGGATAATAGACACCGCCCGCCGGACATTGGAGAGGCTGGAGACACTGAAGAAAGCCAGGCCAGTCCCGGTATCCAACGATTTCGCCACCGCAGACAATGTGCCGGCTTCCTCTTCCTCGTCCACTCCTGAACAGGACACCGATAGAGCTTTGCAGCATTACCACACCGACATCGAGCACTTCCGGCAGATGGTCCTTCGCGCGCTCTCCTCCTTGAAGGCGGAGCTGGTCAAAAGCGACATGCCTTCGGAAACAACAACCGCGAAGAATGCGACTATCGAGAGTGGGGGCAGGCCTGCTATGCCGGCAGTGCCGGAAGATGTGCCCTCTTCTCGAAAAAGCAAGCCCAAGAAGAGCGAGCCCAACAATACCTGGCCGGAAGCGGATGATGATGAAGAGGTAGAGACCATTAACTTCGGCAAGAAGAGCTGAAAGGTTTTATATAATGTGCTGAAGCTGTATAACATGGGTGAATCAATATGGTAATTGGAGTAACGATGGTAAAGGTGGTGCCTGGACAGGAAAAGACCGTCTACAATGCCCTACAGGAGATAGATGGCATTAAGGATGTCTACCATGTCTTCGGCGAGTTCGACTTCGTGGTCATCATCGAGGTTGAGGGCCTGAGTATGTTGAATAAGCTCGTGGACGTCATCCGTGAGATTGATAACGTAACCGCCACCCAGACAGTAGTTGGGGCTGAACTTTAGCCCTTTTTCCCTTTTTTATGGAAATTGCCGAGGAGCTGGCCAAGCAGCAAAAGGCCATTTCAGTAGCGGAATTTTTTGAGAAGAATCGTCAGATCCTAGGATTCGACTCCGCTCCGCGAGCGCTCATCACCTGCGTGAAGGAAGCTGTAGATAATTCCCTGGATGCCTGCGAAGATGCCGGGATACTGCCGGATATTTTTGTGCAGATAAAGAAGAACGGTGAATACTATCAGGTTATTGTTGAGGACAACGGGCCGGGCATTGTGCAAGAGGAGATCCCGCGCGTCTTTGCCAAACTGCTCTATGGATCGCGTTTTCATACACTACGCCAAAGCCGCGGCCAGCAGGGCATAGGCATATCCGCGGCGGTGCTTTATTCCCAGCTCACCAGCGGCAGGCCCACCAAGGTCATCTCCAAGATCGCACCGGACAGACCGGCTCGCTACTGCGAACTGCTCATAAATACAGCCAAAAATGAGCCTGAGATTCTTAGATCTGAGGATATGGACTGGGAACGCCCCAGGGGCACGCGCGTGGAGCTGGAGATGGAGGGCACCTATGTGAGGGGGCGCCGCCAGTCGGTCTA
>JAABPZ010000133.1 GCA_011391755.1 Methanothrix sp.
CTTGACCCTGGTGGAGCCGGAGGGCAATGTGGAGGTCTTCGAGAGGGCCACGGAGAGTCTGCCCAAAAAAGCCTATGCCATTTCCCCTCATCCCGACGGAATTGATCTTGGCGAGCTGATCAAGCTTCTGCGCTACACCGACAAAAAGAAGTTGCGCGTCTTTTTAAAAGAGACCTTCTCTTCCATCGGCACCATATCCGCTCAGGAGCTGTGCAGCCGGGCGGGTCTGGATCCGGAAGTGGCCCCTACTGACCTGGACCATGAGGCAGC
>JAABPZ010000013.1 GCA_011391755.1 Methanothrix sp.
GGTCGCCTTCCCTGCCGCCCGTGATGGCCCGGTAAGTCTCCGGCCGCAGAGAGTCCAGGCTCACATTGACCCGGTCCAGCCCGGCCTCGGCCAGCAGCAGGGCCTGCTCTGCTAAAAAGATGCCGTTCGTGGTCAAAGAGATGTTCAGGTCCTGGGGCATTTGCCTGAGCAGGCCAGAAAGGTCGCGGCGCAGCAGGGGCTCTCCGCCCGTGAACTTCAGGGAACGAACGCCTAAAAGGGCCGCTGCCCTCGCCACGCTTACCACCATCTCATCCGAGATCTCTCCATTGGGCTTTGTCTCGCCCTCGTGGTGGCAGTAAACGCAATTAAGATTGCAGCGAGGAGTAAGAGCGATCCGAAGACCCGTGACAACGCGGCCAAAGGAGTCCACCATCATGCCAGGCATTGAAAAACTGCTAGTATCGCTGCTAGTATTAATTAGTACTCAATCTCACCCAGGCTGCGCTTGAGATAGGAAAGCAAGGTCATGCCCACGATCATGCAGATGGCTAGACCCGAGAGCAGCTCCTCCCAGGATTGCTGGCGCGTCGTTAGGCCATAAATTATGCCGCCGGAGAGCATTGTGAGCATCAGGGTTGCGATAAGCGATACCAGCATGGACCACATGATGGAACCCACCTCGTAGCGCTCGAAAAATGAAGCGGAAAGAACGAAAGATATTGCTGCCAATGTGAGAATTATGGATAAAGGCAAGGACGAGCCATAGCGGAACAACTGGATCAGTCCCAGGGCAAGAGCGATCATCACCAGTGATAGCAGGCCGGAAGCGAGGAACGCCTTTAGAATGTAGTTGTCAAACCTTAGCTCCACACCAGTCCACCACTAGCTTTATAGGACTATTTTGAATATAAAGATTGTGTATAGTTATTTTCTCTCTGTCTCTGCGCCTCTGTGGTTCGTGGAGATGTAATGCTAATCGCTTCAGGCTGACCAGCTTCCGGTCAGTCGTCCCTCCAGCGCCATCTTGCCCAGGTATGCTTCCACATCCGGCGCCAGAGGCGCGGGCCGCGTTCCCGCCAGTGGCGTTCCCGGCAAGGGCGTAAAGCGGTGCGCTCGCACCTTGCCGCCTTTGGCCGTGATCCATTTGACCAGTTCAAGGGTCAGGCGCTGATCCGCTTCCTGCTCAGTTGGCAAGCCAAAGATCAGGTCCACCTGCGGCACAAGTCCATAATCCAGGGCCAGTTCGCAGGCCGCCAGGATCTCAGCGCGCCCGTGGCCCCGGCCAATGCTGCGCAAAACGGCCGGGCTGCCGGACTGACCGCCCAGGCTCAGGCTCTTATTGGCGCAGTATTTGACGATCAGCTCCAAAGCAGCAGCCGTGACGAACTCCGGCCGGACCTCGGAAGGGAATGTACCAAAGTAGATGGGCTTTTTTTGCTCGGCCAACGCTTTGAGCAGGGCCTCGACCTTCTCTTGCCTTGGCCTGCGCCCATCTGAGCCGTAGGCCAGCGAGTTTGGTGAGGTGAAGCGGATATCCTTGTGGCGCAAAGCGTACTTCGCAATGATCGGAATCGATCTGTGGCGCATGCAGGTGCCGAAGAGGCGCGGCGTCTGGCAGTAAGTGCAGCCCCAGGGGCAGCCGCGCGAGATCTCCAGAGGCGCTAAGATCCTGGCGAAGGGCGGGTAAGAGTCCAAATCCACGGGCGACCTCTTTTCCGTGAATAAGACCCGTCCCTGGCATTTGTAAGCGATGCCCTTGACGCCGGCCGGATCGCTGCCCTCTTCAATGGCCCGCAGCAATTCCGGCAGCGTCTCTTCTCCTTCACCTATCACCACGAAGTCGAAGTGCTCCAGTACCTCCTCGGGCAGAGCCGAGGGATGAGGGCCGCCGGCAATGTAGACCGCCTCCACCGCAGCGCGGCTAACTTCGCCGTAGACCTCCTCTGCCTGGGCGCTGGCAAAGCTGTAGAGCATAATGCCTTCCTTCGGCTCTTGGGCGATGCCTGCCTCTACCAGCGGCATCAGGGCGGCAATGCTGTAGGAGTTCTTGTTGTTGTAGCGAAACCATGTTTTTATTCGGTTCAAATAGGCATCATCCAGTAAACTTGAGTCGTTTATGAGAATGGGGAAACGAGAAGAAAAGGATTTGGATAGGGCACGCCAGGAAAACAAGCGGAAATCGATATGTAAAAACTCACCACAAAGCCACAAAAACAATTAGAACTATGTTTTAAATATACCTCAAAATCAGCGGCAGCATCAGCACCCCCATGGCATGCGTCCTGTGGATTCCTGCCACAGGCGCAATCAAGCCCACCACCGTGGACAGGAAGAAGATGAACAGCCCGAAGAGCCCCGTGAAAGCATAGGTCATGGCCACCAAAAAGAGCAGTACCCCCAGGCAGAGCAGCCGGTAGTTGAGCCGGGATATGGCCTGCCCGGCCAGGCGCGCCGCGCTGATGCAGGCCAGGTAGGAAGCCGCCGCCACTATTACTACTATTATTATCATCTGGACCAGTATGCTCTGGTCGAGAGCCATCAGCTCCTGGATAGCTGCTGCCGCGCCGCTCCTGGGCTTGTCGATCACATAAAGCGCCACCAGCGAGAAGAGGGCGTTGGCGGTGTTCACCCCGGCAATGGAGACCAGGAACTCCTCCGGACTGGGGGCCACGCCCAGGCGGGCCGTGATCGCGGCAACGGAAGGCGAGACGCCGGGAATCCAGGCAACGACGGAGCCGCCCAGGCCGCCGGAGAAGATCGCTTTGGCCAGGGCGCTGGATGAAAGCATGATCTTGCTCTCCTTCTGCTCCGGAATCTCTGTCTCTGTGGAAAGGCTGAGCAGGAGAGAGGAAGCGCCGAAGATGCCGGAGAGGAGGGGCAAGAGCACCTGCGGCTCCTGGCCTAAAGGCGAGCTCGCCAGGTTTTCATGATCAAAGGCGAATGTGCCGAGCAGGCCGCTGGTTATAAAAAGAATCGCGGCAACGGCCTTGTACTTCCAGTGCACCCAGGAGCCCTGCCCCTCGATCCAGGGACCTCTCTCCGACTTGATCATCATGAGGGCGATGGCTAAAAGCAGAATGCCCACATATTTTGTGAGGTAATCGCTGTAGCTGGATACGATCCAGGAGAGCGGGATGATCAAAAAAATAGCAAACAGCACTGAACCCGCACTGCCTAAGGCCGAGAGTCGCACCGCCTCGATGCCTCGCCCCTCCAGCATGAGCCTCTGGCCGGGCAGAACTGTCAAGGCCGTCTCGGAATCGGGCGCTCCCAAAAAGATGGCAGGAATGGCATCAAAGAACGTCTGAGAGATGCTGGCGGAAAGAATGATCGAGGCCATTTGAAAGGGCGAGAGACCCAGGGCCAAAAGCTGCGGTGAGATGGCTAAGAGGAGGGCTGCAAAGTTGTTCAGATGCAGGCCCGGGGTAAGGCCGCTCAGGATTCCCAGAGCAAAGCCAAAAGCTATGCAGGCGGGGAGGAGGATCTCGACCATTTTACTTCGCGGTATTTTTCTTACAGTACATTGATATCTTACTTTTGGTTCGTACTTTAAATCCGCAATAGATCTATCTACCTTTGAGCTTACTTCCCATACTGAAATTCTTATGCCGCCTTGCGTCGCCTTTGGAAAACCCTTAAATACTGGCACATTGTCGATCTAAATATTCCGCACAGGGATAATGATGCCCTGGGCGCATGAACCAAATAACAGGTTCGAACGCGCGCATTTCGCGCGTGAGTCGGCTCGATTGGGGCCGTGCGGAGGATCAAAAATGGCATTTGAAAAGACAAATCCAAGGATAGTCCGTCTTATCGGTGAACTTAAGGCGGCCACTCGCGAAACTGGCGCACCCCTCTGGCGCGATATCGCCAAGAGACTGGAGAAGCCCAGTCGCAACTACGCTGCTGTAAACCTCAGCAAGATCAATAGGCATACCCAGCCTAACGATACTGTAATCGTGGCCGGAAAAGTTCTGGCAGCTGGCGATCTGGAACACATTGTTACCGTGGCAGCTTTTAATTTTAGCAGCCAGGCATTGTCCAAGATCCAAGCAGCAGGCGGGAAATGTCTAACGATTGAGAAGCTGATGGCTGAGCATCCCAAGGGATCGGGCATAAAGATTTTGAGGTGAAGCAATGATAGTAGTAGATGCAACTGGATTGGTCCTGGGACGCCTGGCGAGCGTAACCGCCAAGAATCTCCTGGCTGGCGAAGAGGTCAAGATCGTCAATGCCGAGAAGGCACTCGTTACCGGTGG
>JAABPZ010000014.1 GCA_011391755.1 Methanothrix sp.
GAAAGATTCCATTTTCATTGAGTACGGCCAGACAAGGGACCGCGGCCATAAAGAGAGGGGCCCTTACTTCCCCCGTCGACCGGAAATGATACTCAAGAGGACCGTACGTGGCATGCTTCCCTACAAGATGAGGCGGGGAAGAGATGCATTCTCCCGGCTGCGGATATATGTGGGCATACCCAGAGAGCTGAAGGGAATGCCATTAGAGCAACCAACCGCTGCTAAGATGAGGACCGCGAGCAATAACAAATATATTGAGCTTGGGGCCTTGAGCCGAAGACTCGGCGCAAACTTCTGAAGGATTTCCTATGAAGATAATTAATACCTCAGGTAAGAAGAAGACGGCAACTGCAAGGGCCACTTTAAAAGATGGAAAGGGCGTTGTGCGCATTAACAAGGTGCCCTTAGAAATTTATGAGCCCCGCCTTGCCAGACTCAAGATTCAAGAACCCGTTCAGATAGCAGGCGATCTGATAAAAACAATGAATATCGATGTCGTTGTCGCCGGCGGCGGTACCATGGGCCAGACGGATGCCGTAAGAACGGCCATCGCCAAGGGTATTGTGGAGTGGACCGGCGATACCGGACTGAAAGAAGCCTACTCCGAGTACGACCGAAATCTCCTCGTCAGCGATCACCGACACAAAGAGAGGAAAAAGTTCGGCGGACTTGGTGCCAGGTCTAAGTACCAAAAGTCCTACAGGTGAAACTGCTTGATTCCAGTCAGGTGCTATTCCTGTGGCAAAGTAGTATCCCATGTCTGGGAGGAATACCGGGAGCGCATCAAGACCGAGCCTCCCGGCAAAGTCTTGGATGACCTGGGAATAGACAAATACTGCTGCAGGCGCATGCTTCTCTCTCATGTGGAGATCGTGAACACGCTTAGGCGGTACCAGTAGAAGGGGTTGTAGGGTAGCCTGGTCCATCCTACAGCGTTCGGGACGCTGTGACCTGAGTTCGAATCTCAGCAACCCCATCATACTCTTCCTTTTGAGGTGGCTATTTGAAGGGCGAGAAATATACAAGATATGAACGTGCGCGCATCGTAGGAGCACGGGCTTTGCAAGTTTTCATGGGCGCTCCAGTGTTGATCGATACCAGTAATACCGACCCTCTCGAAATAGCGCTTGAAGAGATGAAACTGGGCGTAATTCCCATCACCGTAAAACGCGATCGATTAGGTAGGTGAATTAGTTGGTAGAAGATGAGGTGATAACGGTAGCGGGAGAATACGAGACTCTCATACCAATCGACGAGTACTTGGCTGCCGGCGTGCATATTGGTACTCAGCAGAAGACGAATAACATGATGCCCTACATTTACAGGGTGAGGACAGACGGGCTTTACGTACTGGATGTCCAGTCCACGGACAAGCGCATCCGGCTGGCTGCCAAGTTCCTGGCAAAATACGATCCGGCAAATATATTAGTTGTATCTGCCAGACAGTATGGCCAGAGGCCGGCCACCATGTTCGCCAAGGCTATAGGCTCCAACGCCAACGTGGGTCGATTTGTGCCCAATACCCTGACCAATCCGGCCTTCCGGGGCTTCATGGAGCCCGATGTGCTCATAACGACCGATCCCAGCGGCGACGCCCAGGCGGTCAACGAGGCTGTGGATATTGGCATACCGGTAATCGCTCTTTGCGATACAAACAACATGACCTCCAATGTTGACCTGGTCATACCCACCAACAACAAAGGCAGAAAAGCTCTAACGCTTATCTACTGGCTCTTGGCCCGTCAGGTGCTGCGCGAGCGGGGCGAAGAGGATCGATTCAAATACACTATCTCAGACTTCGAGATGGAGTTTTGATCCATGCGGCTTCCGGCTGTTGCAGGTCAGTTCTATCCGGGTAGCGGAGAGGAGCTAGAGCATCAGCTGGACGACATGCTGCATCCTGAAAAAGAGATTTTGTGTCAGGGCGCAGTGGTCCCGCATGCCGGATACATCTATTCGGGGCAAGTTGCAGCAAAAGTCTATTCTCGTCTGCCTAAAGTGGAGACCTATGTGATCATAGGGCCCAATCATCACGGCCTTGGCTCACCGGTGGCACTCTCTCGTGACTCGTGGAGAACGCCTCTGGGTGATGTCGAGCCGGATCTGGAGCTGGCTGATGCCTTGGCCGGCAGCATCATCGATCATGATGAGACGGCTCACCTGCACGAGCACTCGATTGAGGTTCAGATCCCTTTTCTTCAGAAGCGATTTCAGGAGTTCAAGATACTTCCCATCTTGATGGGATTGCAGGATGAGCAAACCGCGCTAGAAGTCGGGCAGGCGCTCATGCAGGCCATGCAGAAGCTTAAACGTAGCTGCATCGTGATTGCCAGCAGCGACTTCACCCACTATGAGCCCCAAGAAACTGCCAGGAAAGTGGACGCAAAGCTCATGGAGGCCATTTTAAATATGGATGTCCCAAAGCTTTACGAGAGAGTGTATCGCTACAGTGCCACAGCATGCGGCTATGGGCCGATAGCAGCAACCATCACGGCCACTGTTGCCCTGGGAGCTAAAGCCGGTCAGCTGCTTGCCTATGCGACCAGTGGAGACGTGAGCGGCGACTACAGCCAGGTAGTCGGATACGCAGCGATTGCTTTTTCCTGAGGAGGCCCTTTATTGACTACGGCATCGGCTCCCGGCAAGATAATCCTTTTCGGAGAGCATGCCGTCGTTTCTGGAGTAACAGCTCTTGGCAGCGCCATAGACCTGCGAGCAAAAGTCACCGTGCAAGACCTGTCCGGCAGCGTGCTCATAAAGACGAAGGAGCTTACCTTACAAGGATTCTCCTTGGATCTGACAAGCGGTCGGCTCGAATCAGCCCAGGCGGCACATGCTACCAGATATATCTCCGCCGTGCTCAGAGAATTTGACGTCAAAGATATTCAGGTTTGCATTGATTCCAGCCTGCCGCCAGCGGCAGGACTGGGATCATCGGCTTGTATCGTGGTGGCCGCAGTGGCTGCCATAAGCGCGCACCATGGGCTTGGCCTATCCCTAAGGGAGATCGCAGAAATTTCCTATCGCCTGGAAAAAAATGTTCAACAGGGACTGGGAAGCCCCATGGACACGGCTTTGGCAACTTACGGAGGCTATCTGCAGATCTCCCAGGATATTCAGCCCATTGATCTACCACCACTTGAGATGGTAGTTGGATATACAAAAATGCCTCACGATACAAAGTCTGAGGTCGAGAAGGTGCAAGACCTGAAAAAACGCTACTTTGAGCTGGTTGATCTCATCTTTCAGGCCATAGGGGCCCTTTCGGAGAAAGCCGTCCCCCTCATCCGAGAGCATAACCACGCGGATCTGGGCCGACTGATGAACGTCAACCACGGCCTCTTGATGGCTTTGGGCGTCAGCTCCAGGGAGCTGGACGAACTGGTTTATGCGGCGACTGGCGCAGGTGGGGCGTTGGGCGCCAAGATTACCGGAGCCGGGGGCGGAGGCTGCATGATTGCCCTACCAGGGGCCGCTGGCGTAGATGCACTTATGGTGGCTTTAAGACAGGCGAGAGGAGTTGCGTTTAAGGTTGTGACCGGCTGTGAGGGTGTGCGGCTGGAGGGCGACTTGTGACCCAGGTCCTAAAGATCGGTGGAAGCATTTTGACCGACAAGAACCGCGAGCTTACGGCACGATCGGACGAGATCACGCGCGTGGCTAAAGAGATCGCAATCCATCCGAATGATGTAGTGCTCGTGCACGGAGCCGGCTCCTTTGGACACATTCCTGCTAAAAAATATGGTCTGCCCCATGAATTCGACCGTGCTGGATTGAGAGTTACTCATAGCAGTGTGGCAAAGCTGTGTGAAAAGGTCGTGGAGGCGCTGAGCTTGGCCGGTGTCGAATGCCTGCCGGTCCATCCCCTCTCCTGCCTTTACCTTCGGGGAGGCAGAATAGACAGCTTTTTTATGGAGCCCATAAAAGAGATGCTAAAGAACGGCATCATGCCGGTGCTGCATGGTGACGTGGCAATGGACGCCACAGGAAAGGCTGCAATAGTCTCCGGAGATCAATTGGTAGCCTATATCGCCAAAGCTGTGCAAGCCGAGATAGTTGCGGTAGGAAGCAATGTTGATGGCGTCCTTTTTTCCGGCAAGCCTCTCTCCAGGATTACCCGAAAAGAGCTTTCACAGGTAGAGAGCGCCATCGGAGGCAGCGCAGGTGTGGACGTTACCGGCGGCATGAGAGGAAAGCTGCTGGAACTTTTGGATCTGGCCGATTTGGGAATCGACTCCATGATATTTAATGCCGGCGTGGAAGGAAATATTGCCCGGGTCCTGTTAGGCGAATGCGTGGGAACTAGAATTGGGAGGGCGAATTGACCACATCCAGCCGCAAGCTCGACCACATCAGAATCTGTATGGAAAAGCCGGTAGATGCGAAAGAGTGGCCCTTCCAAGATCTGGTGCTGCTGCATAAGGCTCTGCCGGAGATCGACGAGGCGGATATCGATACATCCTGCCACTTCCTGGGGAAAAAGCTGAAGGCGCCCTTTATGATCAGTGCCATGACCGGAGGCCATCCCGAGGTTAAAGAGATCAATGTTCGCCTGGGAGAGGCGGCTCAAGAGTTAGGCATTGCTTTAGGGGTGGGCTCACAAAGAGCAGCAATAGAAGACAAAAGACTGGTGGACACCTTCTCTGCTGTCAGGGATGTTGCACCGGACATTCCTATCATAGGCAACATCGGAGCCGTGCAACTGAAAAGATCCGGGCCGAAGATCATAGAGCGGCTGGCTGAGATGATAGATGCGGATGCCATTGCCATTCATTTGAACTTCCTGCAGGAGAGCATTCAGCCGGAAGGAGACAAAGATGCCGGGGGAGTGCTGGAGGTCCTTAAATCGGCGGCCAAAGGATCGGTGCCGATCATGGTTAAGGAGACCGGAGCCGGTATATCTCGGGAAGTGGCCCAGGATCTGGTCTCTGCAGGAGTGAAGATAATTGACGTCTCTGGCGTAGGAGGTCTCTCCTGGGCCAGCGTTGAGTCTTTCCGTGCTGCAGAGGTCGGGGACGATGAACTGGAGATGATGGGAAGGCTATTTGAAAGCTGGGGAATTCCAACACCGGTAAGCATTGTGGAGTGCAAATCTGCTGGAGCCTTTGTCATCAGCTCGGGCGGAGTGCGTAGCGGCCTTGATGCTGCCAAAAGTCTGGCTCTAGGCGCCAGCCTGGCGGGCGCTGCCCTTCCCTTGCTAAGGCCGGCCACAAAAGACAAAGAAGCAGTTATTAGGGTTATGAATGCTTATATCCGTGCGCTGAGGATCACAATGTTTCTCACCGGATGTAAAGAAGTGACGCAGCTTGCAAAAGTTCCTCTCGTGGTTCTAGGAAGGACCAGGGAGTGGCTGCAGGCGCGAGGTTTCGATTTGAGAGCATTTTCTGTTGATAGAGAGTTGGCAAAATGAAGGATATTTCAATAATCGCTGTGGGCGGCTACAATGAAATTGGCCGGAATATGACGGCGATAAGGATCGGAAAAGATATCGTGGTAATGGATATGGGAATCCGGCTGGATCGGGTGCAGATTCACGAGGACACAGATGTGGAAGCGATGCATGCAGCCGACCTGATCAACATGGGGGCCATTCCCGATGACAGCATCATGGAAAACGTTGACGGAACGGTAAGGGCTATCGCCTGCACGCATGGTCACCTGGATCACATTGGAGCCATCTCCAAGCTGGCCCACAAGTACCATGCACCCATCATTGCCTCGCCGTTCACCGCGGACCTCATCAATCAGGAGATAAAGTCCGAGAAGATCTTCGGGGTGAAAAATCCCTTGCATGTAATGAACGCGGGAGAACGATTTCCAGTGACGCAGGACATCGAGCTGGAGTTCATCCGCGTGCAGCATAGCATTGTGGACTGCGTCTTCGCGGCCATTCATACACCCATGGGCACCATAGTCTACGCCAATGATTTCAAGATCGATCGGTCTCCTACTTTAGGTGAGCCGCCAGACTTCGCTCGACTCAGAGCCTTAGGAAAGCAGGGCGTTCTGGCACTCATCACCGAGACCACCAATGCTTCCATCTCCGGGAAGACGCCTTCCGAGAAGATAGCCAAGGACCTGGTTTGGGATGTACTCCTCGGCACAGAGGAGTCGAAATCCGGTATCATGGTCACCACATTCTCCTCACACATTGCCCGCATCAGGGCCATAATCGAGGCCGCTCACAAGATGGGTCGTAAGCCCGTCCTTCTGGGCCGCTCCATGGAAAAGTATTGGGGCACTGCGGTGAGAACGGGCTACGCGGGCCAGGGAGATGTGACCGTTTTTGGCAGGCGTAAATCGGTGGACAAAGCCCTGAAGAGGATCATGACCGAGGGCAAGGACAAGTATCTGCCCATCATGACCGGTCACCAGGGAGAGCCGGGAGCCATCTTGAGCCGGGTGGCCAATGGCGAGACCGACTATAATGTGGAATCGGGAGACAAGGTCATCTTCTCCGCAGGCATCATACCCCAGCCGCTCAACGAGTCCAACCGGCACACCGTTGTCACCAAGCTCAAGATGCGGGGTGGCAGGATTTACGATAATGTGCATGTCTCAGGGCATGCCTGCCGGGAAGATCACTGGGAGCTTCTGCGCATGATACAGCCGGAGCATGTCATACCCAGCCACGGAAACCTGGTCAGCCACACTAGCTATCTCATGATGGCCGAGGAGACGGGATACTCGCTGGGATCCAATTTCCATTTGGTAAGAAACGGCCAGGAGCTCTTGATCGATTAGGCAATTGAGGAGTGGAGCCGAGAATGACGAAGACCATTGCGAAAGAGCTGGACAGAGAGCTGCAAATGCGAGCAGCCCTGGTGACGGGAGCCATCGAGGAGCTCTTGCCCGTAGTGCATCCGCGCCCCCTTTACGAAGCCGGACGGCATTTGGTGGATGCGGGAGGAAAGAGGCTTCGCCCATCCATGTTGCTGCTGGCGGCAGAGGCTGCTGGCGGCGACGCGGCCGCAATAGTCGCGGCCGCGGTATCTATTGAGCTGATCCATAATTTCACGCTCATTCATGACGACATCATGGACAATGCCGATGTGCGGCGCGGCCGGCCAGCCGTGCATAAGCTCTGGGGTCTGTCGGGAGCCATACTCGCAGGAGACACACTCTACTCCAAGGCCTTTCAGGTGCTGGGCATGACGAAAGCCCGGACGGATCTCATTTTGGGTGCCATGAATCTGCTTTCCAAGACCTGCACGGCCATCTGCGAAGGCCAGTGGCTGGACATGGAGTTTGAGGCAAAAGAGCGCGTCTCTGAAGCTGAGTACATGGAGATGATTGAGAAGAAGACCGGAGTTCTCTACGGCGCTTCGGCCGGCATGGGGGCACTTTTGGCGGGGGCCGCTCCCAGTGTGGTCGCCGCGCTGGATGAATTCGGCAGGCTGACCGGCATGGGCTTTCAACTGCAAGATGACGTCATAGATCTCATCACTGCCGAGAAGGTCTCAGGAAAGCGGCAGGGCGGAGACTTGATTGAGGCCAAGAAGACATTGATCATGATCCACGCCTTTGCGAACGATGTCCCGGTAAAGGTATTCGGCAAGAAGGATGCTACGCTTGAGCAGATTTCTGAATCCATCTCTCTTCTGGAGAAGAGCGGATCGATAGAGTACGCCAGATCTCGGGCGGAGGAGATGGTGCAGAAAGGCAAGAGGGCTCTGCAAGTTCTGCCCGACTCAAAGGCAAAAGCCACGCTTCTGGAGCTGGCCGACTACATGGTCAAGAGACAGTATTAGGAGTCGTTCATTATGCACAGCCATGATTTAAAAGGGCACGATTTAACCAGGCACGAGGCGGAGCACCTCCTGCATCACTGGATAGAGCATAACGAGAGCCACAGCGCCTCTTTTCGGGAGAGGGCGGCGCAGATTGCCGCGCTGAGCGAGAAGGCGGCCCAGGATATAAATCAGGCAGCAGCGCTCATGGACCAGTGCACGGAAATGCTCAAGAAAGCTATGCAGGATCTTTAGGAGGTTTTACAATGGAATTAGTTTACACTTATGCGATGGATTGCAGCAAAGACATGACCAAGATGCTGGATGAGGAGTTCTGGAAGCGGCTGGGTCCAACTGTGCGCGAGTGCAGGGCCATGGGGCTGGAAAAAGAGGGCATGTGCCTCTACATCAAAGCCAAAGACGAGCTGGTCCTGGAAGCCCAGAAGCTGCTCGCGGATACGTCGGCCAAGGTGCTGTTGGGCGAGGAAGGGGAGATGCTGCTCAAGGCTTTCCGGGACGAGGCCGAGGCAGCAGAGGCGGGCATGGGGGCGATGTTTGGGTAGGTTATATTTTACCCAATTATTTTTTTAATAGTTATTTCGATCCACCCATATAATCCTTGTTTTAAAAATAAAACAAACGAATCTCTAGCATGCTCATTTGTTGCACACAAGTGATCAAAAGATAAATACCAGGAAGTATATCAAAGGCAAAAGAAGGGATTTCATGCGCCAAAAAACAATGTGTATTCTTATTATTATATTATTATTTGGCGTTTCAAGTACGCTGGCCCACTCCGCCGATCGCCCCGAGACCGGCACCATCATCCGCGATACGATTCGCAGCGGGGACGGATTGCTGGTCATCTACAATAACTGGACCATGGACACCGTGGCCGTGCTTACCGACAAGTGGGACAAGCCCAGGGTGGCAGTTTATCTGCGGACTAAGGATGCCCTGGAGGTTAACGGCATAAGAGATGGTGAGTATAGCCTGTATTTCACCATTGGGAACGGATGGAATTCTAGCACAGGGGACTTTGAAACAGTGTACAATCATGTTCTCTTCCCGCCCATGGTCTTCGAGACCGATGATACAGACTACACTA
>JAABPZ010000015.1 GCA_011391755.1 Methanothrix sp.
TTCTGCCTCCATGATCAATTAATGTGCTCATTACGGCTCGCTCTCGGACGGTGAGGGTCTGCATGACTGCTTCCATCTCAGAGCTGACCACGATGACGTTTTTCACGGACGGCTCCCCTGGCAGCAGGCTCGCAGCCGGCCTTTCCTGGGTTGTCGCAGATTCTATTATTGGAGTTGGAGAGTCCTGTGCCGGCATTCCGACCGGCTCGATTGGTAAAGCCGGCTCGTCTGCCTGATGGGGCGGGGGCTCTAGGCGGCCTGGCTCATTCGCGAGGGGTATTTGGGATGGCTCGGAAAGAAATACACCATCATCATCAGGAGAGGAGGCTAGAAGAGAATCCACCTCGGGGGAAGATGGGGTCTTTGCGGCAACGGACGGCAGACTTAGCTGCGGATTCGTATCGGTTTTTTCCAGCAGAGGAGCTGTCGCGCTCTCTTTTGCCTTCCCATCTGCAATTGCTCCTTGTACTGCCAGATCCTCCTCAATTGGACTTGCCATTGAGCCGCGCCTCTTTCTCTGCAAGAAGACGGCGAAGCCAAAGCCTGCCACCAGGAGAGTGGCGGCAATGAGGAGCATGATCAGAGCCGCACCCTGGCTCGGATAGCCAGGAAGAGGGGGCAGGCTACTGCCGTTGGCAGCCAGAGGCTGCTGATACAGGATGGTGATGCGAGGATCGGAAACCTCATAGCCCTGCACATCGGCCACCAGGGACTCATTAGACGCAGAGAGCAGATATCCCAGACCCTGCGAGGCGTTGATCTCCCCCAGGCTGGTCTCGCTGGGCAGGTAGAATGTGACACGATAATCATCAAAGCTGCCTATGGCATCAAAGCTCAAAGTCCAGAGATCGCCCACCTTTGCGGTCAGATCGTCCGTGAGGGCATAGAGCTGATGAGAATCGTTCTCGAACCGAAACTGTGAGTCGTTGAGGAAAGCTAGACCGCTAACGTCCTCGGCATAGCCGGTGACCAGAGCTTTGCCGGCGTTATCCAGGTAGACATTGAGAATCAGGCTCTGCCCAACAGAGGCGTCGGATTCCTGGGCATGAGCCGACATAACGAGAAAGGCGGCTACAAAAACTAATGTTACTGCCGTATTCGCGTGCATAATCCCGCTCCACTTGCCGCCGCCCTTCATAACAAATACCGTCTTTTAGCCTAAATCTATTTAAACGACACTCAAAATTATTCGCCGCGACGCCATTCCCTTCACCAGGCCCGGCTGGCCACCGGCATCCTCCAGCCGCTGCCAAAGGCCCGATCCGTCACCTTCAGTCCCGGCGCTGCCTGCCGCCTCTTGAATTCGGCACTCTTCACCAGACAGAGCACTCTTTCCACCATCGTTTTTTCAAATCCCTGGGCAAAAAGCTCCTCTTTTGACTGGTGCCGCTCGATGTATCTTTCCAGAATATCATCCAGCACCTCGTAGGGAGGCAGGCTGTCCTGGTCGGTCTGATGGAAGCGAAGCTCGGCCGTGGGCGCTTTATGCAAAACCGCATCCGGTATGATCTCACTACCTCTGGCGTTCAGCCACTTCGCCAGCCGGTAGACTGCGGTCTTGGGAACATCGGAGATGACGGCCAGGCCCCCGGACATGTCGCCGTAGATGGTGCAGTAGCCCACGGCCAGCTCCGACTTGTTTCCCGTGGTGAGAAGCACCAGGCCAAACTTGTTGGAGAGGGCCATGAGAAGGTTGCCGCGAATGCGGGCCTGGATGTTCTCCTCAGTCACATCCTTTGGCAGGCCCCGGAAGGGCTTGGCCAGCTCCCTGTCAAAGGAGTTCATGATATCGGTGATGTTCAGGGTGAGCGTCTTTATCCCCAGGTTGTGTGCGAGAGCCATGGCGTCCTGCACGCTCTGTGGGCTGGTGTAGGGAGATGGCATGAGCACGCCCAGGACGTTTTGTGGGCCGAGAGCAGAAACGGCTACAGCAGCGACGAGACTGGAGTCAATGCCTCCGGAAAGGCCCAGAAGAACTTCGGAAAAGCCGCACTTATGAACGTAGTCGCGCGTGCCCAAAACCAGAGCCCGCCAGATCTCGGACTCGGGTGTGAAATCGTCCTTTGCGATCGCTGCTGCCCTATCGACCAGGTTCGCCATATCCGCTACTATCAGGTCCTCCTCGAAGCCCCGCGCCCGGGCGGCCAGGCGACCGTTGCCATCGAAGACACTGCTTCGGCCATCGAAGACCAGGTCGTCGTTGCCGCCCACCTGGTTGACGTAGAAGAAGGGGACTCGGTACTTTTTGGCCAGGTGGGAGAGCATGGCCTCGCGGTGTTTCTGCTTACCGGCAGTGAAGGGCGAAGCGGAGAGGTTGATGATGGCCTTCGCTCCTGCCTCCACCAGCTCCTGCACGGGATTTGTGTGGTAGCGCCGATGCAGCCATTGGTCGCGATCGTTCCAGATATCCTCGCAGATGGAGATGCCGAGGACCGTGGTCCCGAGCTCCAGGAGCTCTGATTCAGCCGTCGGCTCAAAGTAACGGTCCTCGTCAAAAACATCGTAGGTGGGAAGGAGCGTTTTTTTAAAGGTCCTCTCCACTTTGCCCTCCCGTAAGAGGGCCGCGGAGTTGAAGAGGGGGCGGCCCGCCTCGCCTGGGTTAGGCTCGGCCAGGCCCACCAGGATAGGCGAGAGATCGGCAAGATCATGAGCCAGATCGCGCAGGACCAACCAGCTGCGCTCTACGAAATCGGCATTGAGGAGCAGATCGCGGGGCGGGTAGCCCATGAGGGCCAGCTCGGAGGTGACGGCCAAATCAGCGCCAGCGGCGCGGCGAGCGGCGCTGGCGATGAGGGCGCTGTTGCCTGGGAGGTCGCCAACGGTGGGATTGAGCTGCAAGAGGGCGATTTTCATAGAAGTGCTGGGATGGATGTCTGGGCGGCATTAATCTCTTTCGTTTCCTTTTGCAGGCGAAAACTATAATAATAAAAAATTGAAAATTAAAAGAATAATGGGTTATGCGAGGCTAGTTTTTTCTGCAGAACAGCCCGAATGAAGCAGTGATGCCAAGCAATGCCGGTGCAGCTTCAAATCCCGGCTGAGCTGGGGTAGCGCCTGCGGTGAATAATGTTAAATCCCTTCAAGGCATATAGGGTCTTGACATGTTTGCTGAGTACATTATGGCGGCACTATCCAAAGCCATTTATAAAATCCTGGATAGCGGCGAGTATGTTGCTACCGTCCCTGGTCTGCAAGGTGTTTGGGCTACAGGCAAGACTATCGAAGGAGCACGTACCGAGCTTGTAGAGGTTATTGAAGGTTGGATAGCATTACGCTTGAGATTGGGGTTGCCAATTCCATCGATGGATAACCAGGTCATAGAAGCATCAGCGGAGCCAATCGCAGGTGTCTAGATTAACACCAGTATCGCGACGAGAGCTAATTAGGCGACTAAGAAAACTGGGATTTGATGGCCCGTATCCCGGTGGGAAACACGCCTACATGAAACGAGGTATGGTAACCGCACGCATACCAAACCCACATCATGGTGAGGAGATAGATCCCTCTCTGCTGGACACTGTTTTAGATGAAGCTGGGATCAGTCGCGAGGAATGGTTCTCAGTAGCTTGACTTCTTCTCAACTGTCTTCCGGAATTAAACCGCAGAGGCGCAGAGCGCACAGAGGACGAACGAACGGAGACGACTATACTATTACCAACTCGAGACAACGTGAGACCATAAAAAAGGATAATGAGGACGGCAGGATTAGTGCCTTTTGCAGAGCAGCCCGAATGATGCGACAATGATGCCAAATATGGCCAGGGCGGATTCAAATCCCGGCTGTGCTTGGGGGGCGCTGGCCGTAGATTCGTTCTTAGCGTTTTCAGCTTTTGCCTCCAGGCCCTGTCCGGTTCCTTGCGCTGCTTCTTTTACCTCGGGGTTGGCAAGTCCGGTTCCCGGTTCATGGATGCCCTGCGAAGCCATTGTCTTGTTTTCCTGGGTTGCCTGCATCATGCCCTGACCGGTTCCCTGGGCGGCTTCTTTCGTTTCCGGGCTGACAATTCCTGTTCCTGCCTCATGGACACCCTCTGGACCTGCGGCAAAGGACAGACTGCTGACTGCGAATAGAACCAACAGCATTAACACTATTTTTTTAATCGTTATCATCCCTCCATAATTCTACATCACGTTAAGTGCGGCGAATATATATTTTTGATGGTGCGGAATTGGAGAAATAGGAGGAAAATGCCGCCCCAGGAGATAATAACCACCTCTAAAACCATTATATGGCCAATTGTCGAAATTGGAACATTTAAAACCAGATTTTATCGATTTAGAACCTTTTTGGAACTTCGACATTTACCGTAAAGATTAAATATCGTTCAGGCAGGGTAGTAGTTGTGAGAGCGGCTCAATCGGGCCGATCTCGATGAAGAGAAAACACGAGTGGAGGTTAGTAAAATGAGATACATGAAATTATTCGTTTCGATGGCAGTATTATGCCTTCTGGCAGGTCTTGCCCTGGCGGCACAAAATGGAAATGGTCCGTCGGCGGGCAACGGAAACTGCAATGAGAATTGCATCAAAAACTGCGAGAATCAAGGCGCCTGCAATCAGCAAAATTGCCAGGTAGGAGAGCCCTGCCAGGGCCAGAGTTGTAATATGGCTGGACCACAGGATGGAACCGGACCTCTGAGAGACGGCAGCTGTCAGACTTAAATCTACTTTAGAGTATTCTCAGGGATTCGTTTCCCTGAGTATTTATTTTCATATTTATTCACAGCAGTAACTCGATTTTAAAAAAATAGATAGAACGGTCCTTTTATTCCACTTCATTACCCTCCGCCTAGAATTATCGTCTTGCCGACGGCGATGGCGAACATGATGATCAGCACCATGCCCAAAAGCCTCTCCAAAATGAAGAGGGCTTTGGAGATCTGCACATCGCGCCACGGTCTTCCGGAAGCGATTCGGTATTCGGGCGGATCGAAGACCAATTTCCCTCCGGATAGGAAGGTCATGACGCTAAAAGCCGCCGCTTCCAGCAAGCTGAAGCGGTTCGCCTCTTCTTCCGGCTCGCCTTCCCGCACCGGCAGTATGCCCTGCCGCCACCAGAAGAGCACGACAAAGAATGCCATGATGAGGATATTGAGTTCTGAGCGCCCTTAAAGATCCCGGCCCGGCGTAAGATCGCAGCCCGTGCAGCGGTAGCAGCCGGTGAGGGCCGCAGCCCCGTTCAGACCGTTCTTTTCCAGAGCCGCCTTCAGGTAGTGCGCATTGTCCAGCAGCCTCTCTGCCGAAGGCCGCTCCATCCACGTCTCCCCTGCTCGCAGTGGGTGAGGAAAGACGGCCCGCAAGACCGGGATGACGCCCCACTCGGTCAGCTCATCGATGCTGCGGCGCAGGAGCTCATCGGATTCGCCCAGGCCCACGATAATATTAGTAAAGACCCGGTTCTTGCCAAAAATGGCCACTGCCTCTTGCAGGGCATCCATGATCTCTTGATAGGATATGCCGGGACAGACCTGCGGGAAAAGCTCCCTGTCCACGCACTCCAGGTTGTACTTGACCTCGTCTGCACCGGCGTTTTTGAGAATCTGATTTACGCCGGGAAAGGGACTGATAGAGACGCCCACGGGGACGCCAAAGCGTTTTAGATCTCTAACGATCCCGGCTACCCGCTCCGCCTCATGCTGCGGCAAGACCTCCACGCCACTGGTCAGGGAGATAGCCCGCAGGCTGCCCGTTCTGGCCGCTTCCTCTACCATCTGCAAGACGGTCTGACTGGACTTTATGCCGCCTGCTAATTTTGGAACGGCGCAAAACTTGCAGTCATAGATGCAGCGCTCCGAGACGGTGATGTAGGCCTGCTCCGGGCAGTGCAAGAGCGGCTCGACCAGCCGACCGCGGACGATCTCCTTGCCGTCCATCATAATGGCCACGCCCTCCGCGCGGCTCTCCAGGCAGAGGGGCGAGCTGGCTGCGATGGAAAGGCGGGCCAGGTGCGGTCCGGACTGGAAAAAGACGGACTGTCCGCCTGCACCCGGACCCGCTGTGGAGGCGCGGCCTTCCCGGCGGGGCTCTGCCACCTGCACCGTTCCCACAGAGAGGAGAAGGGCCTTGGTCTCAAGATCCATGGCCACTCATTCGCACTCTTGCCTTAAAGCCATAGTCCTTGCGGCAAAAAAGAAAGGTTCTTCACGATCGTTCATTCAAGGAGGCCCACGAATTTATTCATGGGTAGTTGGCGGAGCGCAAGTCTTACAGGGAAGATAGCCCTGCCCCTTTGCATCCTCTATACTCTGGAAGTAGATGCGGTTCTCTGGTTTTATTTTGAGAGCATAGCGACAGTCCAGACGATGGTACTTTTTCGAGGTTATGCTGCCCATAAACGTGCTATTCTCACTCTCCTTGCCTGCCATCGCGACGGGAGCCTTCTTTCCCGCCGCATCATTTGAGATCTCTTTTTGCACAATGTTCTCCTCTTTGGGCAAAACTTCCTCATTCTTTTCTTCGGTGACTTTTTCATCCAGCTCCTCCGGCCATGGTACTTGCTCAAATACCGGATATTGTCCGGACGCAAGGCTGATTTTCCTGCTTTCTTTCGCCAAAACGCCGTGGGGACCCTTTGCCTCTAAAATACAATAATATTCTCCAGCCGGAACTTTTACATTCTTGGTGATCTCAAAGCTGTAATCCCGGTTAGGCTCGATCTGCATCAGCAGGTATTTGGTGTTAAATTGCGTCCTCTCTCCCTGACAAAGGGTGGCATTGAGCATGAGATAAGCAAGCGAGCTATTGCCAGGGAGCATAATATTGCCTCGCACACCAAAAAAGTCGCTACTCAATTCAGCATCAAAATCCATCTGCATTGCCGGTTGATCCTGTGGCACAGAAGGCGTCACAGAGAGCTCGGGAACCTTCTCCAGACAGCCGGTCATAGAGAACAATGCTAGGATAAGAGGAAATAAAATTAAAGGTATACCACACTTACTAAAAAAATTTATTACCAATTGATCAACCCCTTTATTTCCAGTGGAGACTGGGAAATCCCGGCATTTGGGCCCGTATAAAACATAGGGATGAGAGATCACCCCTGCAAGGATCGGAACACTCGCAGCAACCCTTCCAGGCAGTCCAGTTGCTTTTTCAGCATATCCAGATCATGTTCTTCTTCCAGAGCGACAGTGAGCTCTCGTAACCTACGCAAGAGAGAAGCACGCAGATTGCCTATTGCGACCATCAAGTCGTCATCATCCTGCCCACTATCCTGTAAATGGGCACCATCAAATTTTGATTTTTCGTCAAGTTCTGCTCCGGATAAGCCAGAAGGCTGCGCTTTTGCTGGCAAATTGAGTTTATCGGCAAAAGAGCAGACGGGGCAGACGACCTCACCATTGCGACGAAAAAGAGGTGCGCCACAGTCATGATGCGTAGCCAACATAGTGCAACCCTGCTCCAGAAGCTTGGTTATCTTGCTAAGAACTTCATCCTCATCCATGTCCATCACCTACGTGCCACATACGTTTAAATACAACGACCATATCATCACTTCTCAACTGATTAAGACGAATATCGTCATTAACCTTTTTCCCAGAAACATGGGTGGTGATTCTACGACAGCTGAAAATGTCCTTAAGCAATGCGTTGAGGTAATAGAACGTATTATGAGCGATGATGCCGTACCAAGAAACATCAGGCGCTCCGCAGAGAACGTCAAATCTATACTCATGAAAGAGAGCACAAGCGAAGCAATCAAGGCTGCATCTGCCATCTCTATACTTGATGAGATAAGCAATGATCCCAATATTCCTCTTCACACCAGAACTTTGATCTGGAATGTTGCCAGCCAGCTTGAGACCATACCCGTAGCTTGAAGCTTCCGCTTCCATCTGCTGGCCATGCGTAATCTTTTGGCCCTAAAGAAAAGCATCCACGAGAAAAAAAAGCAAGGATCGAGAGAGACCGTATGATTTCCACTGGAGACTTCGTTCCTCCTGTAAGCTAACTTGCAAGCTGACTGCTAAATGATCTATGAGAATCGATTTCAACTTGGCGGTTCCGGTTAGATGGTCTCTCGGTAATTTGTTTATGGGCGCTGATTTTCGCTAACTGGTTTAAACGAACTAACCTTTAATTTTTAACATGTAAGTACGAATATGAACCTATCTCGCGATCTACGACGCAAAATTTTCTGCAGTAATCAGAACTTAATTAAAGAGTTATTTAACTTAAAAACATGTCTCACAAAAAGATTCGTTTATATTATCTGTAATAATAATGTTAATAAGGACTGCTTATGCTACAAAAAGTTTATATACAAATAAAATAAACCATACAACAGGCTTTTTTATTTCATTATCAATCATGTGAAAATGGGCTGTTTTTATTTCTATTCCACTGGAAACCATGGGGTAGGGGGTCATAGTTCCACTGGAAATAAAGGGGTGTTTACCATAACTCTTAATATCCCCCAAGACCTAGAAAAATTGTTCGAGGGGAATTAACTTGATATCTATTTCAAAAGGGTTATTTGCTGATTTATTGGCGCAAGGAGGCATATTTCAGTCTAGAGATGTCCTGCGCCCTACCTATACGCCAAGCGAACTGCCTCATAGAAGCGAGCAGATCAACGGCCTGGCATCCGTTCTAGTTCCTGCATTAAGAGGAGAAACCCCCTCCAATGTTCTCATATATGGAAAAACAGGTACCGGTAAAACTGCAGTTGCCAAATACGTGGGAAAAGAGCTAGAAGAAGCAAGTCTTGGAGATATGAAGTGTACTGTGATCTACATCAACTGCGAGGTAGTAGATACTCAATACCGAATTCTAGCTCATTTAGCAAGACACTTTGATAAAGAAATTCCAATGACTGGCTGGCCCACAGATCAGGTCTACGCCGAGTTTCGAAACGCAGTAGATGAAGAGAGACAAGTTGTCGTGATAATGCTGGATGAAGTAGACAAGCTGGTTAGAAAAGGAGACGACGTTCTTTACAACCTCTCTCGTATTAACTCTGATCTGCTTCGTTCCAAGGTTAGCATCATCGGCATATCCAACGACCTTAAATTCACAGAGTTTCTCGATCCAAGGGTAAAGAGTTCCCTGGGAGAGGATGAGATCATCTTTCCACCTTACAACGCCGAACAGATTAGAGACATCCTGGAACAGAGAGCAAAGCTATCCTTTAGTCCAGGCGTTCTTCAAGAAGGCGTCATACCACTTTGCGCTGCTTTTGCGGCCCAAGAGCATGGCGACGCTCGTAAAGCTTTGGATCTCCTGCGCATATCTGGAGAATTAGCCGAGAGAGCACGTTCAGCTATTGTAGCCGAGGATCACGTACGTTCAGCTCGCGAAAAGATTGAGCAAGACAGAGTGGAAGAGGTCATCAAAACTCTGCCCACGCAGTCCAAGTTGGTGCTCTACAGCATTGTTCTATTAGAGGAACAGGGAACAAGAAACATCACCACCAGTGCCGTTTACAACATGTACAAACAACTCTGTCCTCTGGTTGAAACCGATTTTTTGACCCATCGCAGGATAACGGATCTCATTGCCGAGCTGGATATGCTGGGCATATTACATACGATTGTAATCAGCAAAGGTAGATACGGTCGGACCAAAGAGATCACTCTTAGTGTCTACTCTGGTAAGCTCAAGGTTACCCTGCAACAGGATTACCGGCTGAAGGTTCTAGGTAGTGTCAATGTGCCCCAGCAAGCTCGACTGGGTCTCTGACCTGTTTTTGAAGAGGAAGGTAATGAGATTTGTTCGGATCTTCGCTTTGGGCTTGAGGTGGAGACGTATCCTGAGGATATGCCTGATGCTGGTAATAATTCTAACAGCAGTGGCGAACGGGGCAGCTTCGGGTAATGCATTGCCATTTTTGGAATCCATTTCGTTGAGGGAGATATCAGCGCAAGAGGTCATGGCAAATGCAAATAATAGCCTCACCGTCTATGACCGAGTAATCATCAATGGCGATTTATTTTTAAATAAGAATCAATATAATCCCCTAAGGATAACAAATTCAGTATTCAAGGATAATGTAAGCTGCAAAGGGGTAACGTTTTATGGAGATGTGAATTTTGAGAACACTACATTCCAAAAAAATGCTATTTTTAATGAAACAAAATTCTTAACAGCGGCAAATTTTAATGCGACTCGTTTCCAAGGAGAAGCAACCTTCAATATGTCTCGCTTTCCTGATAGCGGAACTTTTGATTTTGCCTATTTCAATCGCGTAGCCAATTTTGAAAGTGTCTGGTTTGACAAATTCGCTACTTTTTATAATGCCTCATTTATGGGAAACGCTCAGTTTTCTTTCTCAGAGTTCAATGGTGCTTATGCTAACTTCGAATCTGTACTTTGCATTGGAGAAGTCTATTTTTACGGCAGTCAGTTTAATACTTATTGCACCTTCGCTAATGCGCGACTGGAGAAGAACGCAGACTTTCATGCAACAAAATACTCAAATGGCGTAGGCTTTTTCCGAACGTGGATTTTTGGACAGGCCGATTTTGCTCGATCCCGCTTCATTGCGGATTCTATCTTTTCTCAAGCTCACTTCAACGACACAGCCAACTTCTTGAGTACCAACTTTGATGGACCTGTATTCTTAAATGACACTGTATTTTGCAAAGATGCAAATTTTGACAATTCACAATTCCAGGCGCCTACAGATATCTCAAATGCGGTTTTTAACGGCGATCTGAAATTAAATAGCACAAAGATTGTCAGGATGGTATTAGATGGCGCAACCTTCAGCGAAGGATCTCGTTTGTATCTGGCCAAAGCAGATATCAACCGGCTAATAGTGGGCTGGAGTCAGATACGTGACATACTCAGTTTCGACACTGCGGCTTACCTCTCGTTGATCAAGAATTATAAGGACCTTGGCCAGAGCAACGATGCCAATGAATGCTATTATGAGTATCGATATCTAAATCAGGTTCGTAAGCCGATCGGCTTTTCTAAGTTTCTGGATACGCTGGCCTGGCTCACCTGCGGTTATGGGGTGCGCCCTCACTATGCGCTTTTCTGCGGAATGGTGATAATTCTCATTTTCTCCTTTATTTATTGGACCGGCAGGGGCGTGGAGGGCTTTCATGACATTCACGGTCACCAGCTCATGGTAGCTTCCCTTTTCTACAGCACAATTGCTTTTACTGCTAATTCAAAAGGACTTCCTCTGCGAGGGCATTATAAATACCTGGGAATTATGGAGGGCATTGTAGGATGGCTGCTTATGGCTCTATTTCTGGTGACTTTAGGCAGGCTGATCATTGGATAAAAAAAATAAAAAATACCAAGATCTATCTGCTGCTTGGCTTGCGGTTCTTTGCATTTGTGAACGGGTCAGACTCGTTCTGGGATAAAGATGCGTTCTCAAGTGTCTCATTGATAAGAGTTGTATTATTGAGGGTTTCGTTCATCTGGGAAGCGTTGATCGAATCATTTGCTGCTGCCTGCTCTGCCCCAAAGGCGAAACCAAAGCCTTGAGCTGCGAATACGAACATAATCATTGATGCCATTATTAAGATGTTCTTCATTTCTACACCCACTCTTTTTTGCCTCACGTCATCTCGCCCAAAATATAAATTTTGCGTTCGATTTGCGGCAAAAGATGTATATGCCTATAGGAAAAATAACTAAACGATTTTTTGATCTAACGATGGTGGGGAGACTATGAAGCAGCAATATCTTGCAGCGGTGGCATTATTATCTCTAATGTTTTGTGCAATGGGGGCCGAGAATAACAGCAGCGTCTTTCTGGAGGGCGTGGAGATAATCGATAGTGGTTTTCGACCTAATATCGATGGATTCAGCTTTCAAAACTACGCCGATAACCCCGTGACCATCGACCTGACCTCGGCGGAGCTACAGCGCATGTTTGGAGACAAAGTATGCGCCAGCACCGCCAATGGCAAATGCATACTTACCTATCCTGCCGAGCGCTGGATGAATCAGGCCGTTTCTGCTATGAAATCCGGACACTGCGAAGGTATAGCAGTCTTATCCAGCCTTTTGTATTACAACAAGACCAGCCCCGGCCTTTTTGGCAGGAGCAGCGTCATTGATCTCTCGCTGCAAGATGTCTTGCTGCAGCGCGAGATCGGCTACTGGTGGACCACCCAGGTCACCAGTCCCGGCGGGTCGAAGAAGGTTCTGGAGTCACCTCGGATCGTGCTGGAAACTTTAGCCAGCGCCTTTGGCAATGGCTCTGGAGCCGGAGAAATGTGGGTCATGGGCATCTATTTGCCTGACGGCAGCGGTGGCCATGCTATTACGCCTTATGCTGTTGAGGATCTCGGCAACGGCACGGCCCGTATTCTGGTATATGATAATAACTGGCCCAAGGACAGCAGATTCATAGAGGTGGACACGCTCACCAATTCCTGGCGCTACCTGGCATCGTCCAATCCGGATGAGCCAAACAGCCTCTATTCCGGCAACGCCAGCACCAAGAATCTGGAGATTGTCTCTCTCTCTTCGCGCTTCGTGCAGCAGCAGTGCGATTTTTGTGGGGAGGAGAGTGGCGCTGGCAAGGAAAGTGCTGCCGGGAGTACAAAAAACATCCAGATCTGGCAGAGCGGCAAGGCTCGTGCCCTGGTCACAGA
>JAABPZ010000134.1 GCA_011391755.1 Methanothrix sp.
TATGGCCGGTGCATCGGCCTTGGGATTGATTATCTTGATGAGGTCTTTGAGCCGCAGCCCGCGGATGGCCGGAGGGCGCTGAAAAGCCATGCCTATGCCGAGGCGTGCCCTCTCGTCCATGGACATGTGCGTGATATCCTCTCCCTTGAATACAATGCGCCCCCCATCGATGGTATACCTGGGAATTCCAGCGATTACATTCAAGAGAGTTGTTTTGCCAGTTCCATTGGGCCCAAATAGGGCATGGGTCTCGCCACGACTTATTCTAAGGTTGAAGTTCTTTAGAACCTGCTTACTGCCGATGCTTACCGACAGATCCTCAATCTCCAGCAGCCACATCACCTCCAAATCACTCAAACAATCTGCGCATGGGATATAATATCTTTTGCAACGGCCATCATTCGACTATGCTCGTCTTCGCTGCAAAATAGATATAGTAGATGAATCATCTTCTTCCTTGCAACTATGTCTCCAAGGGCCCTATGGTTTTGCATCATCCTGTTGTCTCTAGGCTCGGGGATAGCCGCAGACGTGCCTTTTGTCTTCGATGAGGCGTCTCCAGGCGTAGCCGGCTATTCCTCCGATCAGTTGGAACGCATGAGTGCTTCGTCTGATGAGCTGAAGGGAGTGCCCCAGGTATCTTCCCCATCGGACGATGAGGTTATGCTGTTTCCCAATACAGGAGGAGGCAGTGCCCCTGGCGAAAAAGTAAACCTCCAAGTTGGGGAAATTAGAAGGACGCTGAATAGCAGAGTTGAATTGAAAAATGACACAGTTCATCTCGAAGCAGTCAGGCTGGGTGGCAAATACTCCGGCGACTATACAATTGCACAAGTCGGCTCAATTTATAGCGACCTTAAGGATGACTGGCGTTTTGTCAGGGATACAAGAGGAATAGATAATTTCAATTCTGCCACTCAGTCTATCAGTTTGGGAAAATACCATAAATGCTCCGGCGCAGGTGACTGCGATGATTTTGCCATTCTCATGGCCGCGCTCATAGAATCCATAGGCGGAACGACCAGGATAATTTTGGCTCGTAATAATACTACAGGGGGCCATGCTTATACCGAGGTCTATCTCGGCCAGCTCGATTCTGCGAATAACCCGGTAGATGATCTCATCAGTTGGCTGAAGGACCTGTATGAAACCGATAAAATTTTTGCACATATTGAAACAGATACAAAAGAGGTCTGGCTAAACCTTGACTGGGGCAAGGACCTTGATGGGAATGCTCATCCGGGAGGACCACTGTATCCCGGAGACACGCATATTGTTGTCAGAATCAATCCCAATGCCACCAAAACTGCCGTCAATGTACCCGAGAAAGTCAATAAGCTGCCTAAGCTAATCTCTCTGACACCAGATAAATCGAGTCCGCAAGACGCAGGAACCGTAGTAACCTGGACAGCTCTGGCTAAAGACCCGGAGAAGGATGAGTTGCTATACCGTTTCTTTCTGAATGACGATCCTGTAGCCAAATGGGCAAAGGAGAACAAGTGGGTCTGGAATACCACGGAAGACGATGTGGGCGAAAACCAGATTGAAGTCCGAGTGAGAGACGGAAAACATGTCGGTCCAGAAAAATACGACGGCAGCAAAGTGGAAAGCTTCACCATAAATGAACCCGAGCCTGTGCCTGTGCCTGTCGTCGCGACAGAGACGGAGAACCGGCCACCGGTTATAAGCAGCCTCAGCGCCGACAAGGCCAGCCCCCAGGAGACCGGTTCGACTGTCACATGGACTGTAGAATTCATGGATACTGAGAGCGATCCCCTGCAATTCCAATTCTTAATGGACGGACAGGTAATGCAGGATTGGTCGAACAGCCCAGTCTGGATCTGGATAGCGGCCAAAGAGCAGGTAGGACAGCATGCCATCGAGGCCAGGGCCAGGGACGGAAAGCACAATGCTGAAGGAGACAGCTCGAAGAGCGCCAATTTCGAGATAGTTCTGCCGCTCAACGATGCACCGGTCATGAGCAGCTTGGCCGCGGACAAAGAGAGTCCGCAGGTTACGGGAACAACAGTCACCTGGACGGCAGATGCCAGCGATGCAGAGAACGATCCACTATTGTTCAGGTTCTTCTTGAATGGTCAGCCCATGACTACTTGGCAGTCAATGAGTCAGTGGTCTTGGACGACAAATGAAGCCGATGTAGGAGAATCTCTGGTTGAAGTTCAGATATTAGATGGCAAGCATGCATCCCAGGATGGATCCGATGACCGCAAATCAGCAAACTTTGCCATATCATTACCAATAATGCAATCAGATGTTCGAGGTTCTGATAGCGGCGTTGAATCAGGACCATCTATCTCAGCAACAGGGGATGACGAAATCCTGATGTTTGGCAGCGCAACTTTCCGAATGCTTGGTGAGATCAAGAACGCTATCGATTCCCGTGTGGAGCCAGAGAATTCAAGAGTCTATTCTGAAGCTCTTGTTCTTGCAGCAAAATTCCCAGGAGATTTCACTATAGAACAAATCGATTCCATATACCGCTATTTGAAAGATGGCGATGGTTCGAAAAGAGGCTGGCAGTACGTAGGAGATCCAAGAGGCATTGATTACTTCAGCTATGCTAACGCAACTCTGGAGATCGGAGAAAAAGTAGGAAGCACAGGTGCAGGGGATTCTGATGACTTTGCAATTCTAATAACGTCTCTTATTGAGGCCATTGGAGGTACGACGAGAATCATTCTGGCACAGAGCGGTAGCTTGGGTGGGCATGCTTATGCAGAAGTCTATCTCGGTCAGATCAATGCTCAGGACAATCAGATTGAGGAAATCATCAATTGGCTAAAACAAAAATATGATACAGATAAAATCAGCACACATGTGGATTCTGAGACAAATGACGTTTGGCTTAACCTCGACTGGGGTTCGGATACAAATGGAAATGCTCATCCCGGCGGGCCCTTCTTCCAGGGAGAGAAGCATATAGTACTGCGCCTCAGAGATGGATACGGAAAAACTCCATTGAAGTTACCGGATTCTTCGTCGTCTCCCCTTGACGAACTGTACTGGACCACCGGCACAGACTCGTTGTCCCAACAGCTCAACGGAAAAACAGTTCGAGAGGCCTACCAGGCTACCAAAAACATATGGCATTGGACACCAGAAACAGTGGACGCTGCCGAAGCCGAAGGTCTCTAACCGAAAGGAGGGCTATTGGGGTGCATGCCCCAATGCTGCAATAGAAGAAATATCTCAACACAATGAAGATACTGTTGCTATCTAGAGACATGAAGACGCAGTCATTAAGCCCCCTTTTTTAGCAATCCTAATGCCCTTCTTTCCACCTCGTCAATCGCCATTCTCAGCCCCGCATAGCCCAGCACAATTCTTCCCGCCGCCGTCTCCTGGCAGCCCAGCATCTCGCACAGCTCTCGATCGTACTCCTCCAGATTGATCTTTCTTTTGCGCAGATACTCATGCCCCCAGGCTCCGGCCACCAAATATTTGTTCAGGGGATCGGAGCTGCTGCGATAGTGCTCCAGCATGGCCTCTCCTGGATTGTCCAGCCGGTCGAAGGTCTTTTGCAGCGCCACCGCCTTCTTATTCTCATCGGTTTTGCTGGCCAGCCTGGGCCGCCAGACCAATACCTCCAGCGCCGCCGCCAGGACGGCATCCAAATTGAGATGGGCAAAGCGAATGAAATTGCCAACCGATTTGGCATCCCTGGCTTTAGCCGAGGACTGCACATAGACTGAGATCTTGCCGATCTTCTCAGAAAACTCGCCCTGGCGCAGAGGCACGAGCATTCTCTGCACCTCTTCCACGGCCTCTGCCAGCGAGCCCGCAAGCCCGCCCTCCTGCCCACTTGCCAGCTCGTCTGCCATTCTTTCCGCCTACCACATGAGCCTGGGCAAGATCCTCTGCCCGGCCAGAAGGGCGCTGGCATCCTCGGCGCGCCGGGTGACCTCAGCCCGGTCCCCACAAACCAGCACCTCAGCCGGACGGGGCTGGCCGTTGTACTGGGAGGCCATGGAAAAGCCATAGGCTCCAGCATCCAAAAAGGCCAGCACGTCGCCGCGCGCCAGCGCGGGCAGCGTCCGGTCTTTGGCCAGAACATCCCCTGTCTCGCAGATGGGTCCCACCACGGTGTAGGTCTCCTCGGCAGGCGCGTCGATGCGGCTGGCCACCACGACATGGTGATAGGAGTCGTAGAGCATAGGCCGGGCCAGGACGTTGAAGCCGGCATCCACAGCCACGAAATTGACATGGGCCCTCTTGACCACGTTGACCGTTGTGAGCATGACCGTGGTATCAGCCACGATGCTGCGGCCCGGCTCTAAGATGAGCTGGGGGGCAATGCCCAAATCGCGGCAGCGGTCCTGGAAGATAGGCAGCACCGCCGCCGCCAGGTCGTCGGGCGTGGGCGCTGGCAGGTCGGGATGGTACTGGATGCCCAGGCCCCCGCCTAGATCGATCCGCTTCACCTCGCCGCCCAGAGCTACGACGGCAGCTGCGATGTCCATCATCTTGCCCGCCGCCTCAGCAAAGGGCGCGGTGTCCAGGATCTGCGAGCCGATGTGGCAGTGCAGGCCCACTGGCTTGATGCCAGCCAGGCCCATGGCCCTCTGGTAGGTCTGTGCCACCTGCTCCGCCGGAATGCCGAACTTGGAGGAGCGAAGGCCCGTGGCGATCTTGGGATGGGTCTTGGGGGAGACATCGGGATTTACCCGGAAGAGGATCTCCGCCTCTTGCCCCATTCGTTTCGCGGTCTTTGCGAGATGCTCCATCTCCTCGCGCGAGTCCACGGACATGCGCACGCCGGCCAAGATGGCCATCTCATGATCCTTCTCGCTCTTGGAGTTGCCGTTGTAGAGGATCATATCCCGAGGGATGCCCGCCATGCGCACAACGGTTAGCTCCCCCGCCGAAAATACATCCGCGCCCATGCCTTCCTGGGCGGCGATGCGTAGCAATGTGAGGTTGC
>JAABPZ010000135.1 GCA_011391755.1 Methanothrix sp.
GAGCCCTCTTTGCCTCGCGGGCATTATCTACCAGCTTAAGCATATCTCGGATTACCATCACGAGAGGCATGCTATCACCAGCGGAATGAGGCCCGGGACTGGTCTTGGCAACCCATGAGTGGGTCTTTCTTGCAATGGGCCAGCTTACGGGAACCGTTACTCTTTTTTGATGTCTGCTCATTCGGATCGCCTCGCGAAGATCTTTTCCCTCTCTGCGTCTTCAAGAATGAGCTTGATTATCATGACGTTGGAGGGATGGATAGTTCTCGGCACTTCAGTTCCGTCAGCCCGGTAGTTGCTCACGCCTGCTACTTTGATGGTGCACCTCTTAAGGTCCACATCTTCGACCTCTCCTTCAGTGCCGGCATGATCGCCACGCATAACCTTGACGGTGTCGCCCTTGCGAAGCTGTGCATTGCGCCTCTTCAGCTCCTCACGCAAAGCTTTGCTCAAGGGTGCGTGCATGTACTTTTGACGCCTATGCAGCGGTGCAGTATACCTCGCCTTCCGCTGCTTCCTTGGCTGTTTTGTAATCATAATCATCACACAATCATGGACGCCGCGGAAGCGATCTTGCTAAATCTTTCCGCTACCTCACGGGCCACTGGTCCCTTGACCTCAGAACCCTTGGGAACGCCCTCGTCATCTACTATAACGGCGGCATTATCCTCGAATTTTACCCTGAGGCCGTCAGGCCTTCTAAACTCTTTTCTCTGCCGGATGATGACAGCTTTAAAGATCTGTTTTCTCATCTCCGGACTTCCTTTTTTTACAGATACTACTACTACGTCCCCAATCCCTGCGCGGGGCTGTCTATTTTTCACGCCTCGATAATTCTTGACTGCGATGACGTGTAGCGTCCGCGCACCTGTATTGTCTACACAATCCAGGTATGCGCCAGTGTTGATCGCCCTTGGGATCTTGGCCTTTTGTCCTTTCATTTCAAGACCTCCACTACTACGTAGGATTTGGTCCTGGAAAGGGGCCTACACTCCGCTATCTTGACACGATCCCCTGACTTGGCATCAATGCAAGGGGGGTTGTGCGCATGGATTTTGGACTGCCTCTTCTCGAATCGTTCATACTTCGTTGCTTTCTTCTCGAACTTACGCATGACTACCACGGTACGGTCCATCTTGTCGCTGACCACGGTGCAACTGAAGACCTGGCCGCGCACAGGGAGAGTACCATGGAAGGGACACTTTGGATCATTGCACTCCTTTTCCGGCGCGCTAACGTCCAGTCCGATATCCCTCATAACTTCCACCTCGTTCTCTGCATTCTCTTGCTTATTCTGTTCTCGGGTTGTGAGATCAAGATTGAGCCGTAGACCCTCACGTTTTGCCCATCGGGCAATGTGAAGATAAGGCTCGTATTCCTTTTGGCAAGGCGCAAAACCTTGGCTTTCGTCTCCAAAAGGAACGTATTCCTGGTCTCGTCCACAACCTGGGCCTTAAGCCCGATCTGGCTCGAGTTGCTGCTTGTAACAACTTGCACTTCAAGGCCGATCAGCTCGTGCCTTGCCAGGCTTTCAGGATTTAGGTCCACTAGACTTCGCTCCGTTTGGATCGTCTCGATCCCCTTCGCTCCGTTTGGACCGTCTTGATCCTGGCGACCGTTCTGCGTATGTCTCTGATTCTCCCCGGCTTTTCCGGGGCGCCACCTGCAGTAACGATGCCTCTCTCTCGGATGAGCTCAGTTTGAAGCTTTCTTAGCTCCTCTGTAATCTCCTCCGCGTTCATGTTTCTGATCTCATCAATCTTAAAGATCGCCATATTGGATCACTCCTCCTTGGCGCAAGGTTCACTATCTGCCATCTCTCCGGCGAGAGGTGCATCCTCGGTCACGCCTTCGTTCGCCTTCACGGATGATTCATCCAAGGGAGACGGAGCGGCCACAGGTTCAGACTCTAAGAGCTGATCCAGATCGCTCTTCTTCTCGAGAGCGGGCGTTGCCACGGGCACCGACGGCTTAGCCACGGGCTTTGTTTCCACGACAGGCACAACGACCGGCGGTTTTTCAATCCGGAAGTCATCGGGAAGCCGCACGTCGGGCGGGATGATCCTGACCTGGCAGCCAATTACGCCCAGCTTCTTCACGGCTACAGAGTAGCCTTTATCCACGAGATCAATAGCCGGCTTGCCAGAGTGCTTGATGTATCCGGAGATGAATTTCTCGGTTCTTGAGCGGGGACCTGTCAATTTGCCGCTGATCACAATCTCGCAGCCTAAAGCGCCCGCATCCATCACCCTTCTCATCATGGACTGACCTGCCTTTCGGAAGTACCAGCCGCGCTCCAGAGAGGAGGCGAGACGATTGGCCACAACTCTGCCGTTCAGGTCGCCGCGGCCCACATCCTGCACATCAATCTGGGGATTGTCCAGATGGAATTTGCGATCCAGGTCGCGGGTGATCTTCCTGATCAATTTGCCGCCTTTTCCGATGACCATGCCCGGCTTTTCCGCATAGACAGTAATCTGAGTGCCCATGGGAGTGCGGTTCATGACCATGCCGCCGTATCCTGCACGTTCCAGCTCTTCCGCCAGATACTCATTGACGAGAGCTTTGGAGAGGCCCTCTGCTACGAACTTCTTTTCTACGGACATCAGCTCTTCACCTCAGTGAGGACCATCTCCACAGAGACCGTCTCTGTGTTCTTGGGGGTGGCTCTTCCCATGGCGCGAGGCATCCATCCCTGGATGGTCCTGCCCTTCTTTGTACCAGCATGGAAGATCCTCATCTTCTCGGACTCCATTCCCTTGTACTCGGCATTGGCAAGTGCATTATCCAGGACGATCAAGACTGCCTTGGCGGCCTTTTCCGGATATCTGCCTGCATCCCATCCCACCAGGCCGTGCCTGTGGGCCACATTTCCTCTGTAGCGCTTGAAGGGAATAGCCCTCTTAAGAGCTATTACATCTTCCAGATAGGCACGGGCGAGGTTAGCCCTCATGCCTTTTAGCGTCCTGCAGATCTCGTGGGCGTGCTTAGGTGAGATGTGAAGCTCCATCCCCATGGCCCTTGAAGAGCGTCCTGCAGGCGTAAGCGAATAATTCAATCTGCCCAATCTCACACCTCACTTCAGCGGCACATACTTGCTTGATCTGGTAGCGCCCACGCCCGCGGCGCCGTGCTGCACGCGACCGCGCGTGAGCGAAAACTCGCCGAAGAAGTGCCCGATCATCTCGGGCATGACCTCTACCTTTTCGAAGCTCTTGCCGTTGTAGATCTCGAGATTCTTGCCCACCATATCAGGCATAACTATCATATTCCTGATGTGGGTTCGAACCGAGTCCTTGTTCTTCAGGCTTGTCAGGAGATTCTTGTTATCCTTGACAAGGCCTCTTTTGATCGATCTGCGTTGCCGCGCTGGTAAGAGCCCGGCAAGCTCCTCTATACTCAACTTGGCGAGGTCGGCAACCTTCCGGCCCCGATACAAGAATTCTTCCTTTCTCTTAGGAAGCTTGGACCCTGCTTTTTTAGCCAAAACCTTTCACCTAGCGCTTACCGGTTCTCTTTGCGGCAATTGAACCTACCTTTCGGCCAGGGGGTGCATTCCTGCTGACAGTCTTAGGCCGCCCTGGATGCTGACGTCCGCCGCCACCGAAGGGGTGGTCTACGGCGTTCATTGCAACGCCTCTGACGATGGGCCATTTCTTGGCTTTGGACTGGAACTTAAAGAAGCTCTTGCCAGCTTTTACCAGAGGCTTGTCCAGACGGCCTCCTCCGGCAACGACCCCGATGGTCGCCATGCATTTCGGGGAGAGCCATTTCATCTCACCGCTGGGCAACTGGACGACGGTTTGACCTGCATCATGAGCTACGAGAATGGCGCACACTCCTGAAGCTCGGGCAAACTGGCCACCGTGACCAGGCTGCGATTCGACGTTGCAGATTGGTATGCCCTCGGGAATCTCCGCCAGATGTAGAGTGTTCCCCGGCTCTATGGGGGCCGATATGCCGCATGAGACTTCCTGGCCCACATACATGCCCTCGGGAACCAGGATGTATCTCATCTCACCGTTGCTTAAGGCCATGAGCGCAACAGGAGCTGTTCTCGCGGGATCGCGCATTATTTCCTGGACCACGCCTTTTATGGTCTCATCGCTATCGACTTTTATGTGCTTGATGTCCGCCCTGTACCGGTGAGAGGGGGCCCTGTACGTAGGACCACCTGCACCTCTATTCTGAGATATGATTCGATGTCCCATATTTTACCCACCTACAGCAGTCCTAGCCTCGTGGCAAGCTCGTTCGCACTGCCCTCTTTCGCCAGCTTCACGATGGCCTTCTTTTCTCCCCGGGAGGTTATCATGGTCCTGACTGCCAGGATATCGATATCATAAAGATCTTCCAGGGCTTTCTTGATCTCCGGCTTGGTGGATCTCATGTTCACCAGGAACTCTATGGTATCATTGGAGTCGATCATGCCGGTGACCTTTTCTGTGACGTAGGGACTCTTGATTATCATTGTACTGCCTCCGGGCTGCCCTTTTTGGCCAGCTTTTCCAGGGAAGACTCAGTCCAGACGGTCAGCCTTCCGGCTTTGGTCCCAGGGGCAAGCAGCTCAGCGTTCAGCCTCTCCACGGTGACGAAGTCCACACCGGGAAGATTTCGGGCGGCTTTTCCCAGTCCCAAATCGTTTCCGACGACAATGAGCACGCTCTTGCGGCTTTTATATTTCCTTCCCCGCAGTTTGCCCTTGCCGGCACGAATATGTCTTCCATCCTTTGCCCTCTGAACGTCATCCCAGAGGCCCGCTGCCACCAGGAACTTGATGACGTCTGTGGTCTTGCTCAAGGATTCCAGGTCGTTATTGGCCACAACAGGCAGCGCTCTTGTGAACCTGTGGCCTCTTGCCTCAACCAGTCCCGAACAAGCCGTAGCGGCGATCGCAGAGCGGATGGCTT
>JAABPZ010000136.1 GCA_011391755.1 Methanothrix sp.
TTATGGCTGGACCCGAGAAGAGGAAAGCGGTGGCTGGACCTATCCCTGCACCTTTCTTTTCTATTCCCGCGAACATGGGCAGGATGGTGCAGCTACAGATCGCCAGTATTGTTCCAGATGTAGCTGCAACGCTATAGCATAGCCACTTGGGAGCATCTGCCCCAAAGTATTTCAGCACCATTTCCGTCTTGAGGAGGGCGGCTATGGCCCCCGCTATAAAAAATGCTGGTATCAGACAGGTCAAAACGTGCGCTGATAAATACTCCAGCAATGTTTGCAGTCCTGCTTGCAAGGCCGCCATGATGGTGTAGGTAACCGTAAACTCAGCTCCTGTTGTTCAATGATTTCTCCAAAAGTTTTCCGGCCTCTGCAAGCTGTGATATCTGCGTTAAGGCCAGGGAATCTACCATGCGAATTATTTCGAATACCTGTGGGTCTTTTATGCAATAGACTGTCCTTTTGCCGTCTACCTTGCGCTCCAGGATATCTGCTTCGTAGAGGATATTCAGATGCTTGGATATGGTGGATTGGGATCTCTGAAAAGCGGGGAGAATCTCGCAGACGCAGCGCTCGCCTCCCGATAAAAATTCCAGTAGCTTTAGCCGGATGGGATCGGATAAAGCGCTGAGTATCTTAACGCGCAAATCTGAGACGGATTTCTGTGTCATGATAAAACCTGGGTTTAATCGCATTCGAATATAAACTTATCGCCATAAGACGATGGATCGATTATTAAATTGAGTTCAACGCTTTCCTCAAAAACACTTTTGCACTTCTTACTTTTGAAGGATCGGCAGCATTGGACATCTTCGCATCAGCCCTGACGATTTCTATTGCCTCTTTCAAGATCTTCATGGTCTCGACCGATCCTGGACATAATTCGTTCACCAAGACTTTATCCTCAGATCCATAGATTCCCAGGAAGGGAAAGATGCGGCAGGACCAGGGTCGGATGTCATAAATTTTGCAGCCCTTGGCTGATAGGTCGTAAAATTTGCAGGGCAGGATATGCTTGAAGTCCAGTACTCCCGCTTTTTTCGGATCCTGGATAGTATACTTCTTAAGAGCCTTGTTGAGAGGGATCTTAAGGCTCTTAGCTATGGCAGCCACATCCTCCGGCCGCAGCCTTATTGGGTCGCCAGTAGTGCAACAATTCCCGCACCTCTGGCACATAAAGATCATGTGGCAGGCCATACGATAGTAATCGACTGTGGTGTAGCGGGGAGCGTCCAAGTCCTTGAAGACCTGCCCGTCCGACAAGGATGTAGCTGAGAGGAGCTTTAAAGCGACCTTTTTTGGATCTCTCTCCAATTTCGTCAATCCTGTTTCTTCTATCATTATTGCCTGGATCTTTGCATAGGCATCCTTTTCAATCTTGCCCTTCCCTATGATAATTATGTCCAGGGAGATCGTCCTCATCGGCAGGTCAAATGTCGGCAAATCCACCCTCTTTTGGGAGCTTACAGGAACTAAGGTCAGAGTGGGAAAACGTCCCGGAATCACCAAGTACCCCTTCAAGGCAAAGGTTGGGGACATCTTTTATGTGGATATGCCTGGATACGGCTTCATGCTCAAAGCTTCCCAAGCAGACCAGGAGAAGACCAAGGACTTAATTGTGCAGTATTTCGAGCAGAATGCAGAGGAGATCATCATGGCCATACAGGTAATCGATGCCGCTTCCTTCCTGGATATCGCCGATCGCTGGGAAGGGCGGGGCGAGGTGCCTTTTGAGATCGAGCTATGGGAGTTTCTAGTTGATATGGGGCTGGATGTGGTTCTGGCGGCAAACAAGATGGATCGCATAGCCAAGGTGGACGTGGATGGAGCACTGGATCTTATTTGCGAGCGTTTAGGCATGATGCCTCCCTGGACGCAGTGGACGGATAAGATCGCACCCATGAGCGCCAAGCGCGGCCAGATCCAGCCGCTTCGAAGCATTATCGGGAAAAAACTGTCGGGGAAAAAAGCCGGTTCTGATAACTAATTCTGGAAAGAGCTGGAGGAGAGCAAATACGACCGGTCTCGCACGGCCATGCGCTGCTGGCTCGAGCGCGTTGGGGGGAAATGCAAGAGGAACAAGTCCTTTGCCGTAGCTTGTGGACGGATGGGATGTGTACGAGGGCGGCTGAGCTGCTTGCTTATCTTGCGCAATCTATTTACGGACTCGGACTTAATGTAAAATTAAAGGGATGGTATTAGGTGGAAAGAAAAGTGGGCTTAAAGGAAGGCATTCTCTCTTTGATTCGGTTGTTCTTGGGTGCAGCCAGTCTGTATACCTTGCTCATCCATAGCATCATGATCACCTTGATGTCCATGTTCTCTCGTTATCTGATTTGCCTTATAAAATCTCTGATGCAAAAAAATAGATCCACAGGGCAATGAGCCATTAGGCGAGATGCAAAGATTGAGTGATGGGATAAGATGAGCGATGATAATAAAGTCCATGCTGGATTCAGCCAGTTCAAAAAGGCTTTTGAGGATCATTGGGAAAATGGATCAAAGGGAAATGACCAATCCCATTACATGCTCAAGTTCTACTCTGTGGAATGTGGATTAAAATCGATTTACATTCATCAATCCGATAAATGTCATAAGATGATCAGCAAGGACATGCCGGATCACGGTCACAGGCTGGAATTGTGGATAAAGGAGCTTAACCTCTCAGCAAGAAGCATATATCCACCGCCGCAATTCAAATTATATAGTAATATAAATATAAAATCTCCCATGACGATCTACAGGGCCCATGAAGCTTGGAGATATGGAGTAGCAATGGATCCAAGTGACGAACACAAGATCGTTGAATGGCTCGATAAAGCCGGAGACTTCATACGAAAAAAGCTAATGGAGGCGTGAAATGATCCCACAAGATGTAACTCTTTTTACATGGCTAGATGTTGAAGAAGTCCTTTTCAGATCAAGCCAAGAGGGTCGCTGGCCGACATCTCTTTTCAAGGCTCGAACATTCTGGGATTCCCTTTCTTTATCAATAAAGCCGGGTGTTGATGAGGAAATCTTAAACTGGCTCTCCATCGAATTCGAGCCCAGGTTTGACAGAGATAAAAGAGAGATAGTACTCGAAAGTTATGATAATCACAGAAGTCTCTCCGTTTATCTAGAGCCGACTGATGATGAGCCATCAAGTGCACCATTCATTCCAAGCTTTTCCAGACCGGCTGTGCTCCGCCGTCATGGGTTGGATAACTTCCCTCAACCGGGAGAACAGGTCCACCCTCCTGTTGTGGCATTTCATTCCTTCAAAGGTGGAGTTGGGCGGACAGTTCATGCATTAACACTGGCCTTGGCTCTTGCAAAGGAGAGGATGGCCAAAGTACTCTTGATCGATGGAGATTTGGAAGCCCCGGGACTTTCATGGTTATTTTTCAAGAGAATGCCTAAACCTCCTGTCTCGTATATGGATCTTCTATCCCTGGTCCATGGAGACCCAGACCTTAATGCACAAAAGAGCATCAAATTAGTAGCAAGTCGATTGAGAGATGCTCTAGTAGATGGCATCTACATCCTGCCAGCGTTTCGTTCTGTAAAAAAGTTCACCTCCCTTGATATAAAACCTGAGCATCTGATCCAGTCGGATGACCCTTATATCCTTACTCGTGTGTTATCCTCGCTTGGAAAAGAGCTGGGGGTCGATCTGGTAATTGTGGATCTAAGAGCAGGTCTTTCAGAGATCTCAGCATCTCTTCTACTGGATCCTCGAGTCTATCGCGTCTTTGTCACAACCCTTAGCGCACAGTCCCTGCAAGGCACTTGCTTGCTGTTGGAACTGATGGGAAAAGAAGCACCGTCAGTGAGCCCCAATCAACCGCTTCCTTCCTGGATAATCTCACAGGTGCCGGACGACAAGCGAGAAGACGTACTTGATCAAGGCATAAAAGATCTGGTTCTTGCGTCTGCAAACCTTATGGCCAATTGCAGCGATCAAGATGAACAAGATGAACAGCCTCGAATAGCCTACTCGGTTACTTCTTTCGACAAGGACTTGACCGTCCTACCTGACTCTTGGGATGAAGCAATCAAGATTATTAAGAAATCTGGATTGTCCAAGGATCTTGCCGACATTCTTAACTGGCTACCGTCTACGTCCTTCGTCAAGTCAGACGTAACCGAAGTAAATGCTAAAAGAGACAGTCTGGCAAGCTATGCGTATAAGATGATATATGCTGAATCAGGTGAGGTAACAGAGTTCCTAAGAATTCGTCCTTTGGAGAGGTTATCATCAGAATTCAGCACAAAAGTGCCGATTGCTGTGGTTATTGGTGCTAAGGGTTCTGGAAAGACTTTCACATATCTCCAGATTGCGCGCGGAGGCGACTGGAGGTCATTCGGATCCATGAACCAACAAAGTGCACTGATTAGTGCTACCATCATTTCTGTTATTAAACCAATAAAACTTGGGGAAGCCGCAAAAGCAATTCTAGATGCTTCAAAGGAGAATTCCGCAAAAGTCCTTGGTCTTCCTCATCCCTGTAACTGGGATGATATTATTGATGATATCAGAGAACGTCTCAAAGAAGATTCCCATGAGAGCAAATGGCGTGATTATTGGCTTGACTATATTGCCTGGTCTACGGGCTTTAGAGTGAATGAACGGGGAGCCGGCAGGGAATTTCCGAATTACTTGCGAGAGAAGAAGCTGCAAGCAGTAGCTATCATCGATGGACTAGAAAACTATTTCTTAGACCTATCTTCTGACAAAAATCAACAAATTGCAGTTAGATCTCTTCTGCAAGATGTTCCAAATTGGCTAGATCAACAGATATCACGTCCATTAGGTATTGTTGTCTTTATCAGAAGAGATCTTGTGATGAAAGCTTTGCCGCAGAACTCAGCTCAATTTATAGCTGTCTACAGAAATTTTGAATTGAACTGGAGCAGTGAGGAGGCTT
>JAABPZ010000137.1 GCA_011391755.1 Methanothrix sp.
CTCGGCCGCTATCTCAGCCGCGGCCTGCATGATGTTGAGTTCGCCGCCGGGGATCATGTGAAACACGGCCAGGAGATACTCGCCATTCCTCGGATCAGGGAGATCCATCCTTGTGTAGAGTACCTGCTTCGAGTTGAGCGTTTTCATGAGTTCTTCTTGATTCATTGAAAAAACCTTCCCATTCTGAAGTTTGGCTGGGCAAATATTAATTGTTTGTCTTCCATTGGCATAAGCGATCTTTCGCTAAAGCCTTTTTGCCCGAGGAAAATTGAGCTGAGGATACATCAGTTCCAGTGTGCCATGGACCCGAAAAGATCGATACTTCTGGCTCGAAATGCCATAGCCGGCAAGATCAAAAACTGCCGAACGCTCATGCGCCGAAATGATCCCGAGCGAAGCACAAGCTCACTGGACCTGATGGCAAAACTGGCCGCGCAGGCGCAGGAGGCATCAAGCAGCCAGAGCCTGCTGGGCATTGAAGGAGCGGCCGCAGAATGCTATTTTTCCCGGTTTGCCAATCTGTTGAAAGAAGGCAGTGGTAGTCTAACCCGAGCAATACCAAAATCTCGGGTGACACAGAGCAACTAAAGCTTTTTAATCCCACCCCTTCATTCACCTGGATACTATGTTCTATCTGGGAGAATACGACGAAGAGACGGCCAAAGAGATCAAAAGCTATCTGGATAAAGCCGGCCTCAAGGTGGATACGAGATCCTGCCTGGTGATGGAGGAGGAGACTACTTACACCCTCAAGGACAAGCTGAGCGCCGTCAAAGAGTTTATCGAGGACAAAAGCCAGTTGGAGCAATATTTGTCGGCACTAAAGAGCGTCCTGCCCCAGGCCACGCCCGAGAATTTCGAGGACCTTTTCTTAAAAGAGCTGGATCCGCTCATGATGGAGAAAAGAGACAAAATTCTGACGCTCTCTGAAAATTCAGAAAGCCTCTCCCCAAAAGAAGAGGAACCCCTGAAATTCGGCTCCGAGGAATGGATGGATAGTGCCCTCTTCGTCTCAAGAGCCCGCATCTTTTCCGGCATGATTTTTTCTCTAAATGACATAAAGATCGGTGAAGCCATCGAGAATAAGCTGGACGATCCCATTATCGAAATAACGGTCGATCCGGATGACTATGAAGAAATGCCGGAACAGATGAAATGCGATATTGATTTTTATCTGGAGAAGGCCGTCAATATCTTTGTCGATGAGTTCACCACCCCTCTTGCCATCGATCTGAATGACGAGTTTTGGGATACCTATCCCTCAGAAGCCCAGCGCCTTAAGGTCCTGGGATTGCTGATCGAAAAACTGGCCACGGCGCCCGATTCCCGCAAGATGGATTTTGCAGAGTTTGCCGAAGAATGCACCATGACTCTTGAGGACGATAGCAGCGTTCTGAACGTTTATGGCGATGATGTAGCCGAGGATCTGGCCAGGGTGCTGGAGAAGAGCGGAGTCGTAAAGTGGAAGGGAGACAAGCTCAAGTGGAAGAGCAAGGATTGATCGGGCTATCTGGATCATTTGTTTCATCTTTTTTTGAGAGAATTTTTTGGCAATTTATAAAGCGTTTATAAGTAGTTTATAAATCTTAAATACTCATGTTTATATACCCCCAGTTTGTAAGGGATAATCCGGAGATACTTGAGTATGGAGTCCACAATTAATATTGAGAACGTGGTGGCATCTACCAAGCTGGCGGAAGCGTTCGACCTGCACAAGATCGAGGCCGAACTGGAGGGTGCGGAGTATAACAAGGAAAAGTTTCCCGGACTCGTCTACAGGGTCAAAGCCCCCAAAGCCGCTTTTCTTATATTCACTTCCGGCAAGGTGGTATGCACCGGAGCCAAGAACGTCGAGGACGTTCGCACGGTCATAACCAATATGGCCAAGACACTCAAGTCCATTGGCTTCGAGAACATCGATCTGGAACCTGAGATCCACGTCCAGAACATTGTGGCCTCCGCTGACCTGAAGACCGACTTGAACTTAAACGCCATTGCTCTGGGTCTGGGCCTGGAGAACATCGAATACGAGCCAGAGCAGTTTCCCGGGCTGGTCTACAGGATCAAGGTGCCCAAAGTGGTAGTACTCATCTTCAGCTCCGGAAAACTGGTGGTAACAGGCGGCAAAACTCCGGAGGAGTGCGAGGAAGGCGTGCGCATCGTGCGGATGCAGCTCGAGAACATGGGGCTGCTTTAGATCATTATTCTATAAATTAGGAATCAAATTGGTGAGGGGGCTGTCTTGGCTGGTGGCGTGTTTCTGATTCAAAAAGATGGTCAACTGGTAGAGATGTCTGAGGAAAGCTACGGATCAGAAGCCGATTTCCAAGAGCTGATTGCAAAATATCCAAATATTCTGGCAGGAAATCTGATTAACGAGGACGAACCTAGAAAATGGCTTTTTATCTCCAGAGAGGCCGCGCTGCCCTCAAAAGAAAATGGCAGCGACCGCTGGTCGGTTGATCACCTGTTTTTAGACCAGGATGCCATTCCCACCTTAGTAGAGGTTAAGAGAAGCAGCGATACTCGTATCCGGCGCGAAGTTGTCGGCCAGATGCTTGAATATGCCGCCAACGCCGTAGTCTACTGGCCAGTAGAAGTGATCCGAGCTAAGTTTGATGCAACATGTCAGGCAAAAGGTCTCAATTCGGAGGATGTACTGGAAAAATTTTTGAGTCCTTCGGAAGATTCCGCTGCATTCTGGCAAAAGACGAAAGAGAACCTGCAAAAAGGGAAAATACGCATGCTTTTTGTAGCTGATGAGATCCCCAGAGAGCTGCGACGCATAGTCGAATTTCTTAATGAACAAATGACTCCTGCCGAAGTTCTGGCCGTAGAGATCAAACAATTTACAGGTCAGGGATTGAAAACACTCGTTCCAAGAGTTCATGGTCAGACCGAAGAAGCAATTGCCAAGAAGAGCATCAACGCTGGTTCAAGAAGACAATGGGATGAAGAATCTTTCTTTAAGGAACTGAAATCAAGGAGAAGCATTGAAGAGGCAGAGATCGCCAGGAAGATTCTGGATTGGGCCCGAGACAAATTGCCAAGATTCTGGTGGGGAAAAGGCAAACAAGACGGATCATTTTATCCGGTATTGGATCTTAATGGAGAACAATATTATCCCTTCGCTATTTGGACATATGGTAAGATCGAAATTCAATTTCAATGGCTGATGAACAAGTCTCCATTTAATGATGAGATGAAACGCAAAGAGCTGCTGAAGCGATTGAACCAAATTCCCGGCGTGGAGATCCCAGAAAAGGCCATCACAAGACGTCCTAACATTTTCCTATCAACGTTTAAAGATGCTTCTTCACTTAGACAGCTACTGGAAACTCTCGATTGGATCGTTGGTGAGATAAAATCACATTGAAATATATAAATCACTAACAAAAAATTATTTAAAGTCAGAACGCTGATTAAGCTTCACCAAAGATAATGAAGGTGGGGCTTTGTCTGACTTTAACGACCAGAAAGATACAACTGCATTTGTGGACGGACTGTTGAAAAGCAAATACTCCGACCTGATCATTCTCTCGACCGTAATCCTGGCCTTCTTGATTATGATAATAATATCGGCTACATTAACCTAATCAAAAATAGATGCGAAAAGAAGGCCCTGAGCCCATGCGCGATCATAAGCCCTGAAAATGTATCTTTAGCCTTTCCTCAATCTCCGCCAGGCTCAGGCTCTCCTGTGCCCCTCCGGACATGTCACGCATCGTGAGCAATCCGGCATCCAGCTCGTCCTTGCCCACGATTACCACAAACTTCGCCCCCGCGCTGGCTGCCGCTTTGAGCTGGGCGCTTAAGCTTCGGCCCATGACATCTATTACTAGTGGCACGCATTTTCGTAACTCACTGGCAATCTTCGTTGCCTGCACCTTGACATCGGGCGTAAAGGCCAAAAATACCGGCAATGTGCGCGACCCTTCCATCTGCACAATCTCCATAATGCGGTCAAAGCCCAATCCGAAGCCCGTGGAAGAGGTCTCCTTTCCCCCGAAAAGACTGGCCAGCTCGTAAGTTCCGCCCCCGCAGATCTGCCGCTGTGCGCCAAGACCCTGGGCATAGATCTCAAAGACCGTTCCGGAGTAGTACTCGAGACCCCGCACGACCTCGAAGTCGATGGTGAAGTTGACTCCATAAGCCTCCAGAAGATGCACTGTCTCCTGGAATTCCTCCAGCCGCAACTCGGAGCTTACCGCCCGCCCCTGACGCGCTGAGCTGCGACCAGACGCCGGCGCACCCGCCGGCGCGCTCGCTGGCGCGGCCTCTCCGACTGGGGATGGCCTCTGCCCCATATCCAGGACGATCTCGGCTGCCTTATCCAGGGCGCTCTGCCCCTTCAGATCGATCAGCTCCACGATGCCGAGATGGCTCTGCCCGATATCCTCCAGGAGGGCGGCAAGAGCACCTCGCTCTTTCTTGTCGATCATCCTCATGACCGTGGAGCGGTGTTCCGCCTCGATCTTGCTGAGCAGAGTGCGGATCAATCCCAGGTAGCCGACGTGAATTTCCCCGGTAACCCCGACGCTTTTCAGCATGCTGTCCGCGAGAGCTATGGCCTCTGCCTCAGAATCGGGCTTGGCGCCGCCAATGAGTTCGCAGCCCATCTGCCAGAACTCTCTAAAGCGCCCCCTCTGCGGCCGCTCGTAGCGAAAACAGTTGCCGAAATACCAGAGCCTCTGCGGCTTGGGGGAATTTTGCAGCTCGGAGACGTACATGCGCATCACGGGAGCTGTCAGCTCCGGGCGCAAGGCGAGATCGCGCCCACCCTTATCCGTGAAGCTGTAGATCTCCTCTACCACGGATGCGCCCGATTTTATGGTGAATAGCTCGAGATGCTCAAAAGTGGGGGTAGCTACCTCCTGGTATCCCCAGCGCTCTAATA
>JAABPZ010000138.1 GCA_011391755.1 Methanothrix sp.
CCTTGCAAGGAGATCGGGAGCAGTGCCTGGCTGCGGGAATGGCTGAATACATCAGCAAGCCGGTGAAGATGGAGGAGCTGAGAGAAGCTCTGGAGAGACTGGTAAAAATTTAGATAAAGCGTTTCTCAATCTCCGCCCCAGCAGCTCTCCTTCTTCGCCGTCCTCTCCAGCAGATCGCACAGCTTATTGGCACTGGCCACGACCGTCTTTCTGCCTATGCGGTCTTCCGCAGCAGGGCGCACGGCAATGCCTCCGAAGTGGGCGTCGTCCCCTACTACGACCATGCCGTGTATGTGCATCCAGGCGTGCACCGTCTCCAGTGTCTTCTCCTGGCCGCCATTTCGGGCTCCACCAATGCTGATGGCGCAGCCGACTTTATCCTTAAGATGAGAGCCCTGCCGGCGTAGGGGAATGGTTCTGTCAAAGACGGCCTTTAGCTGAGCAGTTACGCTTCCGAAATAGACCGGCGAGGCCACGATGATGCCGTCTGCCTTCTGGAGTGCGGTTAGGATTCTCTCCATATCGTCTTCTTTAGGACAGGATTTTCCTTTGCTGCAATCCCCGCAGTCATTGCAAAAATCTACCTTCATCTCGGAGATGAGCAGCCTCTCCGTCTCAAAGCCCCTCTCTTTGGCTACAGCCAGGGCTTCATTAAGCAGAAACTCGGTATTGCCGGCCTTTCTAGGACTGCCGCTGATCCCAACCACCAACATCTTTCCTTTCACCCCATGACACGGATTTGCAGGAGCGAAATATAATGCTTTTGCAGCCTGCGAGCCTATTATGGAGTCCATCGCAAAGTTAATATCTAATACACGAATTTTATTATGGGATTCTAGATGAATGTAGAGATCACATCGCTCCTGGACCAGGATGTCTATACTCAAAATGGCATCTTTGTGGGCAGGGTGGAAGATGCCGTCCTTGACCCTGAGAACGGCGTAGTGAGCGGCTTGGCTCTGGGAGACGTGAACCGGGAGCTATTTGATCAGAAGGGCAAGGGGATCGTAATACCCTATCGCTGGGTTACGGCGGTAGGCGATATCATCATCATCCGGCACCTGACTCGAAATGCAAAGGATCAGCGCAAAGTCGACTAGCTGGGAGATTTATTCCGGCCTGCGCACCCGAGGGCCCCTGGTAGTGAGGGCGGACGGAAGGGGCTTCAAAAAGGTACTGGAGGAAAGCATTAAGCCCTATGACATCGATTTTGCCCGGTCGATGGCAAGCGTTGTGGAGAGCTTCTTTCTGGATTTTGGGCCCACTCCTGCCTTGGCCTTCACATTCTCGGATGAGATCAGCCTTGTCTTTCTTGATGCCCCCTTTGCAGGCAGGGTGGAAAAGATTGATTCTTTGGTCGCAAGCTTTCTCTCTGCGGCCCTATCTCTGGACCTATGCAGGCTCGTTTCCATGGACTGCCGGACCATCCCTCTTTGCCAGGCGGAGATATGCAGCTACCTCGCGGAGCGGCAGGATGAAGCTTGGAGAAATCATATATTTTCCTATGGCTTTTACATGCTGCGAGAGGATGGGCTCAATGGGACGCAGGCCATGGAGAAGCTACTAGGGTTAAAAGAGTCAGAGATTCACGAGTTAGTATTCCAGAGGGGCATAAATCTGGCTAAGAGCCCAGCCTGGGAGAGGCGGGGCGTAATGGTCTACCGCAAAAATGGGCGGGTGGCGGTGGATTGGGAGATTCCGCTTTTCTCCTCGCAAGAGGGAAAAGCTCTCTTGGCGGAGATAATGGGTCTTGCAAAGGCAGGATCAAAGAGGTAACCATCATCTATCGCTTTGGGAAAGAATCGTGAAGTATTTCTTGATTATATCCTTGTTTTCGGGAGGAAGGCTCTCGATATAGAGCTCAGAGGGAACTGCGGCTGCCTCTCCAGCCAGGGATTGCAAGAAGACACGCTCCACAGGCTCTGTATTTCTGGCCAGAGATCCTGCTCCTATTCCTGGATAAAGCATAATTTCCATCTTGTTCTCATTTAAGACGGCCAGAGAGAGATTGCCGAAGAGGTTGCCGGTGAGGTTTATTTCCTGATTTGTGCTTTCTGCCGGCCTAACATTCTCAAAAGCGGAAAGGGCTTTGTCCCTCAGATCAGCGAGAGACTGGAAATCCGATGGAGTGACAATTTCGCTCTGGGCTAAGAGAATGGCTGCACCTGATATGAGTACTATGGCAAATGCCCTGCCACTTATCTGTCGTGAATTGAGAATTTCAGAGGGCTTGATTTTATTCAGGCTTGCTTTGATCTCATTGGCCAGGTTTTGCATGGGCAGAGAATCAACGTCGCGATTGTCGTAGGCGGTGCGGGCTTTCTCGGAAAGCTCTGGCCCCAAGAGCGGAAATATATCTGCCTTTTTCCGTCTCTTGATAAGCGTGGCTCCGGCCAGGCCAATGATTATGGAGAGAACGGCGGGTGATGCCGCGAGGAGAGGAGCGTCCTGATAATAGAAGTTCATAAAGCCTGGAAGGCCGACAATCTCGGCCAGGGCGTAAACGGCGATGGACAGTATTGCGGTGTTCATTGCCCACAAGGTCCTTTCAAAGCGGTGGTATACCTTTGTCAGCCTCTTAAGGGGCTGGAGAAATTCATAGGGCCCTTTCACAATATTTATTCGTATAGTACCAATAAATAGTTTTTGCAATGAATGCTGAAAAGAGTTTATATCACTCAGGTCAATGGAATGGAAAATGGCTGGCATCGATGGATTAAGGGGTAAGCTCCTGGTGGTTCTGGTAGCTTTTTCTCTGCTACCTATGGTAATTCTAGGGATCATAACTTTAGTGGAGATGGACCTGGCATCAATGGACGTCCAAAGCAATATCACCAGCCTCAGCACATCCTTGAACCGCTCTGCTCTGGCGGTCGGTCAAGGCGATGCCGATCAGGTACAGCTCGCTATCGCGAAGGCCCGCCAGTATGACGAGTTCTTCGAGCGTATTGCTTCTGAGAACGAACTTGTCGCTGGCTATGTGGCCGACGGTTCTGCAAACGAGAGCTGTACCCCTCCAGGAATATGGGTTGCACCAATTGGTTCTAACCAGACAACTTCTGAAATAAGAGATGCTACCGTAAGATCCCTTTGTGCTCCGGCCAGGATTATGCAGGCACTTCACAAGGCCAAATCATCATTGTACCTATCATATATCGGAACCGAGGATGGAGTGCTGGCTGTATGGCCTTACAGCAATAAGACTCTCAGTAACACGGCGCCCTTTAGTTACAAGGATATGCCCTATTATACTCAGGCCAAGCAAAAGAAGAAAACCGTCTGGACCGGGCCCTATGTGGATAGTAAGGGTGATTATGCAATTACTGTTACCACTCCTATCTTTCGGGATGATAAGTTTGTAGGCATAGCAGGAATGGATGTCCCGTTATCTCCGATTTATAGCGACCTGTCATCCTTGAAGGGAAGAGGATATCCTTTTATTATGGATTCGGCTGGACTGATAATATACCGGCAAAAAAATAAGCCGGAAAATGATCTGAATGACCTCTTTGTAACTGATAACCTCTTTGAATCCACCAACTCCGAGGTTAGGGCGTTGGGCAAAGGCATGTTAAGAGAAAGCTTCGGTTCCCATGTATTAGGGCTGGGGGATGGGGACGGCTATGTGGCTTTCTCGCGCATAGCTACACTTGGCTGGATCTTCTGCATTGCCTATCCTGCCGAAGAGATGAGCCTGCCGGCTCGATACATAGATTCCGGCATCAAGGATGTTGCCAGGAGCACAACTGCCGGGTTGAATGATGCCTCGCGAAGAGTTAGGGATTATGCGTTGATCATCTTCGTTCTCACCGTTTTTTCCTCGCTGGGGGCGGCATGGTGGATCTGCAGAAGAATCGATGGCCAGATTGCCTCTCTTGCCGGCGTGGCTGAGAAAATTTCGCACGGCGAGTTTGACGTCGAGGCGAAGACATTCGGCGAGCTGGCGGTTTTAGCGGTCTCCTTCAATAAAATGGCGCAGGGCCTCAAGGGATACGTGGCAAGGCTGGAGGAAGATGCGGTTTTACTGGGCGGCTCTGGCAAGGAGATGGCCTTTCTGGAGGGGGTAAAGCGTAACCTGGTTCCGGCAAATGTGCCCCAGGAAGATGGATATGAGATCCAAACGCTTTACTGGCCTTCTGAGGCGAATAGTTTTGATCTCTATGATATTACCAGAGCAGATGAAAAAATTGCCTTCGCCATGGCGGGTGTAGGCGGAGATGGTGTCCAGGCGGCCATGCTTGCCATCATGTCGCGAACGCTCATTCGTGCCTCGCCTGATAAATTGGATCCGGCAAAGGCCATTAGTGACCTGAATATGCAGATAAATCAGCATGGTCACGGAACTAATCTGGCATGCTTTTATGCTCTCTTAGATCCCGTAAACCACACTTTAGAGTATGTGAATGCCGGCTTTAATCCGCCCTTCATTGTCGATCCAGGAGGAATGGTGGATACATTGGGTGGAGGGGGCATTGCTCTTGGTATGCTGAATAGAATGGAGCTGGAAAAGACGCTCATACCCATCCAGCCGGGCGATGTCATGGTCATGTATTCCAATGGGGTCGTTGAGCTGGAGAACGGCTTTAAGAAGCAATTCGGCGTAGAGCGGCTGATAAATCTGGTCATAAACAATCGAGATCTCCCCGCCTCGGAGATACTGAGGGCCGTGGAGAATGATCTTCTGGCTTATTCCCAGTCAAATCGTGCTTCTTCAGACGTAACCCTCATAATTCTCCAGCGAAGCTGATTGATATCCCTCTTTTTTGGTGCGCTATCTTTAAATACCCATCATCTATTAGAGTTGAAGGCCGATGTGATGGGTTCGCGATCTTGTTCCATCCTCCTGATCAAAA
>JAABPZ010000139.1 GCA_011391755.1 Methanothrix sp.
TAGTAGGAGCAGGCCCGGCTGGGCTGACCGCTGCCATGTACTGCGCGAGAGGCGGAAAGAAGACGCTGGTTTTGGGCAATATCTACAGCTCACAGCAGTCCATGGGCGGCCTCTATGAAAACTACCCCGGATTTCCGGAGGGCATCCAGGGCATAGAGCTCTCCGAGAGGATGCTGGCCCAGGCCCAGAAGTTCGGGGCGGAGAACCAGATTGATCAGGTGGAGAAGATCGTGCCTCTTCGCGACTCCTTCCGCCTCAAGACGGAGAACTGGCAGTACGAGGCCAAAGCCGTCATTCTGGCCATGGGTGCCAGCCATCGCGCCATGGGCGTGCCTGGCGAGAAGGAGCTGACGGCACGGGGCGTGTCTTACTGCGTGCACTGCGATGGGGCGCTCTTCCGGGGCAAGGCCGTTGCAGTTGTGGGATACGGCAACGGTGCTGCCCGGGCAGTTCTCTATTTAGCCAACATCGCCGATAAGGTGCATCTGCTCTCCATGCGAGAGAAGCTGGTGGCAGAATCGGTTTACCTGAACCGTATCAAGAAGCTGTCCAATTACACAGCATCCTTTGGAGCAGAGATCACAGAGATCTTGGGTGACCAGTTCGTCACCAGCGTGGAGTATAAGGTCGGCAACACTCCCCGCTCTCTGAAGGCGGACGGCGTCTTCGTGGAGATGGGCATGAAGCCCAACACCGAGTTGGCAGCAGCTCTGGGCCTGGAGATGACGAGCGGCGGCTACGTGAAGGTCAACCGGCTCAATCAAGAGACGAACATGCCGGGAGTCTTCGCGGCCGGAGACCTGACGGGCGGAAGGCTACAGGTGGCCACTGCCGTAGGCAGCGGCGCATCGGCTGGCATCAGCGCTCTGCAATATTTGGGATAGGACAATGGCAAAAGAGAGAGTGCTGGATCTGAGAAGGCCCGTTACCGTATGGCGTTCGCAGGACCTCCAGGACGGTCGGACGGCGCAGTCGCTGACCATGATCCTGCGCACCGTGGGATGTCGCTGGAACCGCTGCACCATGTGCGGCTTTGCCGGAGAAGGAGCGCCCGCCTCAGCCCTGGACCTGATCGCCCAGTTCGAGTGCGCCATGCAGAGGTCCTCATCAGACGTCTCCGTGGTCAAGATCTACACCAGCGGCAGCTTTCTGGACAGCGCCGAGATGCCGATCATGGCCCGCGATGAGATCCTGAAGCGTCTGGCGGCCTTGGGAATAAAGAAGCTGGTCATCGAGACCCGTCCCGAGTATGTGACGCCCCAGACGATAGAGATCTGCCTCGCCCGTCTTCCCACGGAGTTTGCCATTGGTCTGGAGACGGCGAGCGACCTCATCCGGGAGAACGCTATCAAGAAGGGCTTCTCCTTCCAGGACTTTGCCGACGCTGCCGAGGCCGTGCACCGGCAGGGCGGGCGGGTCAAGGCCTATCTGTTGCTCAAGCCGCCCCTGCTTACCGAGGGCCAGGCCATGAGAGATGCCATAGCCTCTGCCCGGGCGGCTCGCAGCCATGCCGACATCATTTCCCTTAACCTCTGCAATGTGCAGCGCAATACGATGGTAGAGCGCATGTGGGAGCGGGGAGAGTATCGGCCACCCTGGCTCTGGTCGGCCCTGGAGGTGCTAAAAAGCGTGCCGGGACCCATCGTCTGCGATCCCGTGGGGGCAGGCACCAGGCGCGGCCCGCATAACTGCGGAGAGTGCGATGACAGCGTTGCTGACGCCATTAGGACGCACGCTCTCTCTCAGGACGTCGCGCCATTGCAAAGCCTGGACTGCCCGTGCAAGTCTACCTGGACCGAGCTGATGGAATTGGAGGAGCAGTCCTTCGGGAACATAGTTTGAAATATTATGAGCATGACATATTACCCTGTGGTGATCTCTTATGTTTGAAAAGGTCCTCATCCCCACAGATTTTTCCAGTCATGCCAAAAAGGTCATCGAGTGTGTTGGTGAAATTCCTGGTGTAAAAGAGGTTTTGCTCCTAAATGTTGTGGCAAGGCCGACCATTACCAGATTCTGGGACCCGGTGGCTGAGGTCAAAGCGGCCGAGAAGAGACTTTCTGAGATGAAGAGCGCCGTTATGGTTCCTGGGGTGAGTGTCAAAATAAGAGCCGTGACCGTTCTGGAGGGTGAGGTGGCAAGTGCCATCCAGAGGGTGGCTGAGGATGAGTTGGTCACCCTTGTAGCCATGGGGGCGCGGGGAAAAAGCCTCATTAGGAGCGTACTCTTGGGAAGTGCCTCCCGAAATGTCCTGCGTTATGGAAATACGCACCTTTTGATCATGCGCTATCGGAATCTGGAAGGCGTGGACCGAAAGGAGCATTGCGAAAAAATCTTTTCCAAGGTGCTCTTTCCCACCGACTTCTCTCAACCTGCTGAGGCAGCTCTCTCCTTCCTGAAGGGCTTGCCCGGAATTGGAGAGCTTTTGCTTCTCAATGTCGTCTCCAAAGGCGAGACGGAGGAAGAGATTGAGGCCAATGTTGCCCTGGCCAGGGAGAAGATCAATGAGCAATTCTTGGAACTCTCCAATGAAGGGATAAGTGTCAAAGCCCAGGTGGTGGTGGGTCATCCTGTGGAGGCCATTCGTTATGAAGCAGAGATGCAGGATGTCTCTCTTATTGCTATTAGTTCTCAGGGCGCCGTGGCCATAAAGAAGGGAAGGATCGGAAGCACCGCCTATGATGTGGCCAATTCCGCAAGCAGACCGGTCTTAATATTAAGGCGATCAAAGATTGCACTGTACTATATTTGATCTGCAGATAGATTGCGTCTGATTCCTGGCGTTGTCAGGTACCAACGACCTTTTTTATCTTTAAGAAACTGCAGGGCCTCTGGATAATCATCGAAATAATAGGCCTCACCTGTGTCCAGGCTCATGACCGTTATCCGCTCCTCTCGCGTAATTCCTTTCTCCTTCAGCAAGCTCTCGATCTCTTCACGTAGTTTGCTTTTCTTTTTTATGGGCATCTCTTCATTCGCGGGCATTTCTTCTGGCAGGATACCCATCACCTCAAAGCTTGGCCGGTTTGGCCTGGCTTAAGGCCCACTTTAAGTACTGCGCCGCAGGAAATTCGTGTATTGATGTGGCCACGATCAGTCCTTCTCCGATCTTTGACCGGACCAGGATGGCTCGGTCTTTTTCGTCTTTCAAGACGGTCTCAAAGCCCTCGCCAGGGACCAGGTAGCCGTCACATTCCGGCGTGCTGGTGCATAGCAAGCAGGAGCATTCGTGTCCAGAGGGAGCAATGCTTTGAGAGGAGAGCTCGCAGACATAGCTTAGCTGCAAGGGCAGCCAGTCATAGTCGTGCTCTGGCATCATTGGACCGAAGACGGTCAGCACTCCACCCTTCTGCACGAAGTCTGATATTTTCGACTTCATCCTCTGTAGTGCCGGCAGTGTCTTGGAGTACTCTGGATTGGCAAAGCCCGTGGGAATTATGACCGCCTTGAATTGGGGCAGAAAGGGGCTGCCTAAGAGTGCGGGGGAGAGAAACTGAAAGCCACATCCTAAATCCGCGAAGAGCTTTTCATAGAGAAAGGTTCTCTCGCCGATGAGAGCGATATCTGACATATTACTATCTTTTATTGCCCTATCTAGGGAAAACCTTTATGGTTCATTTTTCTCCATTAAGTTTATTACTAAATAACAACGGCATATTTACTGCGATTATTTATGGACCAAGAATTAATGAGGATCGGTGTTTCGCTGCCGGAGAAGCTGCTCTCCCGGTTTGATGAGATTATCTTGCATCGCGGCTACTCGTCGCGTTCAGAGGGCATCAGAGATGCCATTCGAAACTACATCGTCCATTACGAATGGATGAGCGATGTGCAGGGCGAGAGGGTGGGCGTAATCTCCCTCGTGTATTCTCACGGTCAACGCGGGCTGGTGGAGAACCTGACGGAGATTCAGCATGAAGCTGGAGGCATTATCCAGTCCAGCCTGCATGTGCATTTGGACCATGAAAACTGCCTGGAGGTTATCGTCTTGCGGGGCGAGGGCCAGGATGTAAGAAAGGCCGCTGAGAAGATGATGTCTCTAAAGGGCGTAAAGCACGTCAAACTCACCACGACTTCCCTGGGCAAAGAGCTCTAATGGCCCAATAATCATGCTTCCTCTGGAAATTTCTCCGGGAATCTTCCACTTAGAGGTGGATGGGCAAAAGAGACTGGCGACCAGATCAGATGACTCTTTACCCGTTTATGGGGAACGCATTATGGAAGGTTACCGGCTCTGGGATCCCTTTCGCTCCAAGCTCGCCGCCCTCCTGCTCAAGGATCGTAGCACGCGGCCTGTACTGGCAAGCGATGCAAAGGTTCTCTATCTGGGTGCGGCCACGGGCACCACAGTCAGCCATGTTAGCGATATCGTTAGCGAGGGGCTGGTCTATGCCGTGGAGTTCTCACCCCGCGCCATGCGCGATTTAGTCCGGCTTTGCGAGAGGCGCAAAAACATAGTGCCCATCCTTGCCGATGCTGCCCAGCCCGAAGAGTATGCATTTCTTGTCGAGCCGGTAGACCTGGTCTATCAGGATGTAGCTCAGCGCAGTCAAGCAAAGATCGCTTCCAGAAACTGCGCCCGCTACCTAAAGCCCGGCGGCGATCTCATCCTCATGCTCAAGACGCGTTCGGTGGATGTAACTGCCAGTCCCGAGGCAGTTCTTCAGGCAGAGACGAAAAATCTGCAAGGTCTGAATCTCTTGCAGGTTATGGATCTTCTGCCCTTTCATCAGGACCATTTTGCCATGCAGGCTAGCTTATGAACTTT
>JAABPZ010000140.1 GCA_011391755.1 Methanothrix sp.
TGACAATGTACTGGCTGGCAATGTTGCCTACCAGGCCAATTCCCGGGAATCCCTCGATCAAGAGTGGGTTCTTGACGGAGGGCTCATTCTCAAGGATTACCTGGACGATTTCCTTATCCATGCAAAAATATTAGGCATTTATCTGAGATAAGAGCATCGCTTCTCAGGGTGGATGAAAAAAAGCCTGACAAAAAAATTTTTCAAAATTCGGGCAAGCTTTTTAAGGATAAAACCCTGCTAAACAAATGCATAGCTGCAAACTAGAAGATGCTAATTTAGGGGTCAAAATGGCAAAGCAAGAAGTTATTGATAGGGCATTGTCCGAAGGAAGAACCTACCTGATGGAGCATGAGAGCAAAGCCGTTCTGGAAAGCCTGGGCATCACCACCACCGGGGCCGGGGTGGCAAAGTCAGAGGACGAAGCTGTCGAGATATTCCAATCCCTGGCCGCTCCCGTGGCCATGAAGGTGCTCTCCCCGGATGTAGTCCACAAATCCGATGCCGGCGGAGTTAAGCTAAATTTAAGGGACGTCGACGAAGTGAGAGCCGCCTATCGGGAAATCACCCAGGCATTCCTGGACAAAAAGGTCGCGGGCATCTCGGTGCAGAAGATGGCCAGGCCGGGGGTGGAGGCCATCGTGGGAGTGGCCAATGACGCCACCTTCGGGCCGATTTTGATGTTTGGTCTGGGCGGAGTCTTCGTAGAGGTTTTAAAAGATGTCTCCTTCCGCTCCATTCCTATCTCTGCCGCCGATGCCAGAGATATGATCGAGGAGATCAAAGGCTATGCTCTTTTGCGAGGCTATCGTGGCATATCTGCGGATATCGAGGCGCTGGAGAAGCTATTGATGGCCATCTCGGAATTTGTCATAACGAATCCCGTCATCTCGGAGATGGATATCAATCCCGTGTTCCTCTATCCGGATGGCTATATGGTGGTTGATGCCCGCATAATCCTGGGAGAGCCCCGGCCCGCCCCGCCGGCTGCCGTCGAACAGGACTTGCACGACCTGTTTTATCCCAAGAGCATTGCGGTCATTGGTGCCTCCGGAACGCCCGGAAAACTGGGCTGGAACGTCTTTAGCAATCTCGTCAGCCACAAATTCCGTGGGAAACTTTACCCCATCAATCCCAAGGCCGATGAGATTCACGGTCTGAAGGCTTACCCCTCCATCAGCGCCCTGCCTGAGTCGGTGGACGTGGCCATCGTCCTCGTCTCGGCTGGGGTGACCGCGGATGTTGTTGAGGAATGCTGCAAGTGCGGCGTGCGCTACATCGTGGTCGAGTCAGCCGGCTTCGCGGAATTAGGCGAGGACGGCAAGAAGATTGAGCTGCTGATGAAGGATATTGCCGACAGGTACGGCGTGCGGCTGCTCGGCCCCAACTGCTCAGGCATCATCAACACCCACTGTAGCATGGTCCAATCCATAGGCATTGTGGATGCTCTATCCATGGGCAATATCGGCCTGGTCTCCCAGGCAGGAGTGTGCGCGGCCGGCATGCTCTGGGGGCTGCGCCATATCATGGATTTCGGCATTATCGCCACCATCGGCAACAAGCTGGACATCAACGAGACCGATATTCTGGAGGCGGTGAGCCAAGACGAGAACATCAATGTCATCTGCATGTATCTTGAGTCCGTGAAAGGCGGGCGGCGTTTCATAGATGTGGCCCGGCGCATCACTGCGGAAAAGCCCATCGTCGTTCTCAAGTCCGGCCGAACCGATGCCGGCAAAAAGGCGGTGGCCTCCCACACGGCATCCTTAGCCGGCAACGATCTGATCTTCAGCGCCGCCTTTCGCCAGTCCGGGATCATCCGGGCCCGCGATTATGAGCACATGTTCAACTTAGCCCGTGCCATCTCCAAGCAGCCGCTGCCAACCAAGGAAGGCGTATTCATAATAACCTACGCGGGTTCCCTGGGCGTCATTGCCGCCGACGCCATCACCGATAACGGCATGCGCCTCTCCGAACTGGAGCCGCACCTATTGGAACGGCTGAAGAGCCTGCTGCCAGATTATGTCTGCGGCATGAACCCCGTGGACTACACCTTCAGCCAGGATGCTGAAACTGTGAAGAGAACCATTGAGATCGGTGTGGACAGCCAGGACGTGGGCAGCTTTATAGTCGTCTTGCAGGCGGAGATTCTGGGCAGCTACGTGGATACTCTCAAGAATATCGATTACCAGGGCAAGCCCATCATCGCCTGCGTGGCGGGAAAGGAGTTTGCCCAGACAGATGTCATTAAAATGGAAAATGCCGGCATTCCTGTCTTTGGCACGCCCGAACAGGTTGCGGACGCTCTGGGCATTATGTACCGCCACCAGAAGATGGTCCGCAAGCAAAGGTCGCTTGCATAAGTTTGGATGGCCTACCTTTTTCCAGGAAGTACATCACTTTCCTGGATTTGGCCGCTCACGGTACCTCGTAATTGGATGCACAACTGCACAGGGCCGCATCCTTTTCCAGCTCCTCATAATAGGCTTCCGACTCCGCTGAACATTCCGTCATATTGCCGGTGATATTGAAACCGGGAGAAGGATTCCATATACCCCAATATCCTTTCACAGGTGTAGCGTTAAAGAGACTGGTGGCATTGATCTTGCTGTCCGCATCCGCACCGGTGCCAACTTCCGGGCAGCAGGGCAGAGGCTGATAGTAAGCCCCAAAGGTGGTGCTGTTCTTGGCCAGAACTATGCTCTCCTTAGAGACAGCCCTGACCTGCACGGTATTCGTATAATAGGCGCGCCCGCCATCCACCTTGGCCCTCATCTTTATGGTCAGCGTTCTGCCGATATCAAGGGAGGGAAGGGTCCAATTGACCAGACTGCCGTTCGTCTTCGCTCTGATGCTGGAGTTGATGTAGCTGCAGCCTTTGGGAAGAATGTCGGTTACATTCAGTGGTTTGAGCAATTTGTTGCCATCGTTGCTGACATTGATGAGAAAGAGGACGGTATTTTCATCCAGCATGACTGCCGTCTTGCTGATATTAACATGGGGATATAGATGCTTGGGCGTCTCGTGGATGCTTATCGCTGTATCGATCTGAAAGCTTCCGAGAAGCGTCTGATCCAGACCGATGCGCAGCCCGTTTTCCATATTTATATCAAGAGTTCCATTGAACTTACCGAGAAGGGAGAGGGAGGATTTCTCCATCATGGCCTCCATATCGACGGATGAGGCATAACGGATGTCCTTGCTAATTAGGACCCCTGCCGCCTCATCTTTGGTCAGAAGCCCCTCGTCCCATAAACTCGCATAGCTCTGGTTTTGGGATCCGGTCCGAAGAAGGATCGGCGCATATTGCATCTTCGTGTATTTGTTGACTGAGCCAAGCTCGATTGACTCCTCCGAAGAGTAGTAACCGCTGCCCGACTCATAGGATCTTTGCAGCCCTTTTGCCCTTTTATCAGAGGAGACAAATCCTTTGCCTTTGGCCGATTTGGTGAATTTGACGCTCTCTCCGTAAGAGTCCACGGCCTCTTTTATCCGGAAGCTGCCGTGGTAGTTTTCATAGATCTCCTGGATAACAGCTCTTTCGCCAGGGACGCGCTTTTTATAGCTTATCTGAGCCATGCCTGAGCTGAAATCCGCCTCAGAAATGTAAACTGTCTGGTTCATATCTGCTACAAATGTGCTGTTCTGGCTCAGCATATCTGAGTATAAATATTTTTCCAGGAGGGAATCTCCCAATATCCTGTTCTCAATGCGAGTTTTATCCGACCACAATGAATCATAATTAAGGCTTCGATTCCCAGGCAGGAGAAAGGCAGTCTTCCCGTATTTGGCAAACAGATTCTTTTCCAGGCTGATGCTCTTATTTTCTTGATGCAGGCTGCTCTTTGCCTCCTCTTTGTAGTAACCGCTTCCATGCTCCTGACTGGAGATACTGGTGCCGGGCGAGCCGAGAATAGTGACGGTTGAATTGTTTGAGTTTATATCTAATTTATTTTTATCATAGTATCCAGATATTTCAGCTCTATTTATAAGAGATTCCTTTTTTTCCTCCGTGGAAAATCCTTTCCGGACATAAGCATAACCATCGCCCTGCACCTGAGAGGTCTCATAAAAATTCGCCTTCGCTTTCTTAGGTATCTGCACTATTATTTGGATGGTGCCGGTTCCATTCGTGGCCAGAGATCCTATTGTCCAGTTCAGAACATTGCCCCTGCTCAAATCCGTGGGCGGAGGAGACGCGCTGATGAAATCCACCTCAGGAAGAAAGTCGGTGACCGTCACATTATTGGCCGGTTCTTTTGGCTTAGCATTTCCGTAATTAATCGTGTAAGTTATATTCTCTTCCCTGTTGTAAGCGCTCTTATCTGCCTTCTTCTTGACCCAGAGGCCTTGAGTCACATCCGGGTGAATCACACTCGTTTCTAATGTCGCATTTTTTCCTGGAAACTGGGTGGAATTTATTCCATAAGTATTGATGATTTTAGAAACATCCTTTGGGATAGTATCCCTTACCTTTACCGCTATGGTTATTGTGCCCCCCTCGCCCGGATTCAAATCTCCCAGCCGCCACAAGAGATATTTTTGGGAGCTGCCGTTGACCAGATCGACATATTGGTCCAGCCAATCTTGAATCGTCACACTGGTCTGCTTTATAGAACCATTATTTCGATACGTTATGGTATAGGTCAGGTTCTTGCCGGGCAGAACGGGATCTTTGGATGCGCTCTTGGCAATATTCAATCCATCGCGAATCACACCCGTCTCTAATGTTGCAT
>JAABPZ010000141.1 GCA_011391755.1 Methanothrix sp.
GAGCCTTCCAGAGACACATCCTCCGCATAGAGCAGAATGTCCTGGGTGCCTGCCCCTACATCAATTGCCAAAAGCGACATAGATCTTCCTTCACGGGAAAAATTTTATCCTAGACCATTAAGGATATAGCATGATCATAGATGTAGTGGTCGCGAGCACATCCCGCTTTCAAAAGTTTGGGTCGGTGAAGAGCCCGTCGGAGGCGGAGGATCTATCCGGCAAGGTGATCCTGGAGAAGATTAAAGCGACAGGACATACCGCCCGCTATGCTCTCTTGCCGGACGGCTTTGTGCTGCGGGAGGCTGTGGAAAAAAGTAATGCAGATGCCATTATTATCTGTGGTGGCACTGGGCTTACTCATCTGGACTTAACCCTGGAAGCCATTGAACCGCTCTTTGAAAAGACGCTTCCCGGCTTTGGCGAGATCTTTCGCTACAAAAGCCTGGATGAGGTGGGCTCTCGCGCCATGCTCACAAGGGCCGCGGCAGGAATTTATCATGGCAGGCCAGTCTTCTGTTTGCCAGGATCGCCGGGCGCAGCGCGATTGGGCATACAGCTCATCCTGGCAGAAATAGAGCATATTCTGGGGCACATACGGGAATAAAATTTAAAATATAATATTAATCTTATTACTTCCGATTGGACCGCAGTAGCCTTTTATATCATTAGCACTCTGATAAGGATATAGAGCTATAGGGGAGAAGATTGGCCAATGGAGACAGAGATTCCAGTGCGAGATATCATGACCCGTCCGGTGATCACAGCCGATGCCGAGCTGGACATTTTAAGCGCTGCTAAAAAGATGGGCTCGGCCAACGTGGGCTGTCTGATAATAGTATCCGGCGACAAGCCCACCGGCATTCTGACGGAAAGGGATCTGGTAAAGAAGGTCTTAGCCCTGGGAATCGATCCCAGAACTTTAAAGGTGGCAGAGATCATGAGTTCTCCGGTAGTTTCCATTGAACCTGATGCCAGCCTACGTGAAGCTGCAGCCTTGATGCTTCGCTCTGGAGTAAAGCGTCTGCCCGTGATATTCCAAGGAAAGCTCGTGGGCATAATTACTGATACAGATCTTGTCTCTGGTTCCTCCCTCGGTTTGAATGAGATTTTAAGCGATCTATTGGAGATGCACAAAGAGAGCATCCATTTAGAACAGCCCCGAGGGGTGGTGCGCGGAATCTGTGAGGTTTGCAGCCAGCTCTCAGATACCCTGGAGAGCGTGAATGGAGAGTTGCTCTGCTGGAGTTGCAGAGACGGAAAAAGGTAAGAAATATCATTATTGCTGGACAGCAGGGGAATAACAATGTTAGTAGATGATATTTTGTCCAGAGATCCTCTATACGTCGAGGATTCCACTTTTCTGACCAAAGCGCGTCAGATGATCCGAGACAACCATGTGCGCGGATTGCCGGTTGTGAATAGCAAAGGCACAGTCTTAGGAATCGTAACCAACCAGGATATGCTGCGCGTGACCTCGACCAAGTCGAATGTGACTATATCGGGATATGTGATGCAGGTTCCTACAGTGACGGGGCAGATGGATATCCTTGATGCCGCCCGTCTCATGCAGAAGGAAAAGATAACTTTGCTTCCTGTAGTCGAGTCCGAGGAGACGCCTAAGCTAATTGGGGTTGTCAGCCTTTTAGACGTATTTAAAAACATCGATTTGGATAAGGTGCCCGATAAGACGGTATCCGAGATTATGACCAGCAAAGTTGTAACCACCCGCCCTGATGATCCCGTAACCAAGATTTGGGATCTGATGGTCGAGAAGGATTACACCGGCCTTCCGGTGGTCAAGGACGGCAAGCTCATAGGAATGATTACCAGATTTGATATGCTCAAAGGCACAGCAAGGATCGGCAAGGAGGGTGAAAGAAGATCGTCGGACTCTATGCAGATGCCTGTTGAGAAATTTATGAGTTCGCCATTGTTTAGCGTAAAGCCGGAAGATAGCGTGCGAACCGCCATCGAGCTGATGCTCAAGCACAATGTAGGCAGGATGTCCGTGGTGGACGGCGTAGAGCTCGTGGGAATTGTGGATAGAAACGATTTGATCAAAAGCTACCTTGGTGAGTGAAGATGAGCAAAGGGCCAACAACGGGAAAAGAAGTAACAAGGATTCCGCAAAAGAACGATCGCATGCCTGTAGCTCCCGGCTCGGGGGATAGAGGACCTTTACAATTCGACTCCCGGCACGCCAAGCGGGCGAGCGACGTAGTAGGTGTAGCCTCACCGGATGTTGTCACCGTTCCGCCCACTACTACCATCATGAGCGCCATAAAGACCATGACCTTCTATGGCTTCTCCCGGCTTCCCGTCGCTGATCCGGGCACAAAGAGGCTGATTGGCTTTGTGACCTCGGTGGACGTGGTGGACTTTCTGGGCGGGGGACTGCGGCACAATCTCTTGCGGGAAAAATATGGCGGAAACATCTTCACCGCCATAAATGCCGATATCACAGAGATCATGAGCACCAACCTTACCTACGCCAGCGACAAAGCCTCGTTAAATGATGTTTTGAAGCAGATGTATGAAAAAAATGTGGGGGGCCTTCCCATAGTTGATGAGGATATCCGCATCAAGGCCATAATTACCGAAGAGGACTTTGTGCGCTTTTGCCGGGGCCAGGATACTGGCCTATGTGTAGAGACCTTCATGAGTCCTCATGTGGTGACGGCACCGGCGCAGACCACTATCGAGAAGATGACCAGGATGATCATTCAGAAGGGCTTTCGTCGCATGCCCGTCGTGCAGGATGGAGTTCTCATGGGCATGGTCACAGCCTCGGATATCATGAAATATCTGGGTAGCGGAGATGCTTTTGAAAAGGTGGTTACCGGCGACATAGGGGAAGTAATGAATCAGCCCATCAAGAACCTGATCAAGAGAGGCTTGCTTGCCACTGAGAAGAAAGCAGACCTTGGCCAGGCTGCCAGGAAGATGATGGACAATGAGATTGGATCTTTGCCGGTCATGGACAAGGGATCATTAGTTGGCATTCTGACGGAAAGAGACTACGTGAGGGCGTTAGCCGAGAACAGAGGAATTCTAGCATGATAATAAAGAAAGTCAAAGATTACATGAGCGCTCCCATTTACGTCATTGAGCGAAATGAGAACATTCAAAGGGCCAGGAATCTGATGTTCAAGTACGGCGTTGGCAGATTGCCTGTAATGGACGCCGGCTTGCTGGTGGGCATCGTTACCAAGTACGACATCACTAATAGGCTCAACCAGGCGGCACCTGAGTGGCGCAGAAGGCCCATAGACAAGGTCCCCATCCAGGTGGTAATGACGGAGAAGCCCATCACCATATTCCCCGATGCCACCATGCCCCAGGCAGCAGTGCTTCTTTTAGAAAACGGCATTAACGGCCTGCCGGTAGAACGCGATGGCGAGATCGTGGGCATGATCACCTCGCGGGACATAATGTTGTACTTCTCCGAACAGGACCTCAAAGCGACTGTAGGAGACATGATGAGCAGGAATGTACTACGTGTGCACCGTCACCATACCATTGGCCACGTCCTGGAAGAGATGAATGTGCAAGGCCAGAGCCGCGCCCTGGTCTACGAGGACAATACGACACCGGTAGGCATTGTGACCCGCTCCGGTCTTACCTTTTCCGAGATAATGGGGCCAAAGGATGAGATGGAGACCAAGAACATCAAGATGACCCGTAAAGAGAGCACCGCCGGCAGAAAGCAGTATCGCTATGTAAAGCAGATGCCTTTCGTGGCGGAGGACATCATGACCTCGCCTATATTTACCATCGGCTCGGAGATAAAGGCCGTGCAGGCGAGCCAGACCCTGGTGGAGAAGAACATCATTGGCATGCCGGTGATGGACCAGAATGAAGTGGTGGGCTACTTCTCCGCCGATGAAATAATCACCGAGGTTGGGAGGTGGAAGTAATGCAGGTAAAGGACATCATGAGAGAGCCCGTTACCATCGACAAATCAGAGAGACTGGGCCATGCTCTGGATCTGATGGAGAAGAATGATCTGAGAAGGCTTCTTGTCACCAACAAAGACAAGATAGGCGGCATAATCACCATGAGACAGATTGCTCGCGTTCTGGGAACGCGAAAATCCCTGGGAATGCCTGCCTCCTCTCTGCATGTGGCGTCTGCCACCATGGACTCCGTAATCAAGGTACTCCCCGATATGGATGTGCCGGATGCCATGGTCCTCTTGCAGAAGACCGGCGTTCTGGTGGCAATGGATGGCGAGAAGGTCCTGGGCTGGGTTCGGCCCAGAGAGATACTGGCATCCATAAATGTAAGCGGTATGGCATCCGAAGCCATGCGTTTTCCCCTCACCTCCAACCCCAACGACCGGCTGGTTCACGCTCGGCGCATGATGTTGGATCGAGGCGTAGGAAGGCTTCCTGTGGTGGAGGCTGGCCGGCTGGTGGGCATAATATCAGAAAGGGATGTGGCCAAGTCCCTACGCGCCTTCCGGGATCTCAACGATACTGCCAGCAAGCAATACGCACGCATCTATAACATCCTGGTCTCCGATGTGATGACTCATGATGTGAAGTACGTCTATGCCGATACTCCTCTGGATGAAGTCAAAAAGATCATTCTTGCTGAGAACAGAGGCGGCCTGCCCGTTCTCAGTCGTCGGGAAGAGGTAGTGGGCATGATCACCAGGCGATCCATCTTGGATTATCTGGTGAGGAACGGATGAATCT
>JAABPZ010000142.1 GCA_011391755.1 Methanothrix sp.
ATCAAGCCGATTCTGCCGGCGATAATTTCCGGCAAGCATTATGAGCAGATCAGCAACGCCGTATAGGTCGCCTTGACACTGCATGATCTCTCTGGCCCGCACCAAATGATCCTCTGCCAGGAGGTAGTCGCCCAATTCCTGGAAGCATTGCCCCATGCTACTTTGAGCGCGGGCGGCAAGGATTGGGTCGCCTTCTTCTAAGGTTGGCAGGCTCTTTTCATAATGGTCTACAGCCTCTTTGTGCCGGCCTTCCAGGAAAAAGAAATCTGCCAGTTGAAGACGCATCCTGGCTGCAGCCAACTCCTCGCCCATGTCTTCTAGATGGTGCCGGGCTTTTTCCAGGCAGCTTTCCACCATATTTGCCGCCCCGGTGAGCTGATAGACGCCGGCGAGCGCAGCGAGCGATGCCGCCATTGCCCCCCGGTCCTGGGCCTTCTCCCTCTCCGAGAGGCTCTTTTGATAGCATTCCTCCGCCCCGGCATAGTTACCCCTTATCTGGCAAAGCTCTCCTTGGCAGTAGAACACATCGGCCCGGCCTGGATGATCATTGCCCTCGAGCAAACATAAAGCCCGGGAATAGCACTGCTCCGATTGGGAGAGATCGCCCTGGGAACGAGTGGCCTTGCCTAAATTTATCAGGACGGTGCACATAAGAGGCTGGCACTTTCCCTTATCAAGGGCTCGCAAGGCTTTCTCATAGAACCGGCAAGCTCGAATCCAGTCCTCATCATCACAAGAGAGGCTGCCCAAAGATAACCAGGCCTCTGCCTCACCCTTATCGTCTCCCTCTGCCTGGGCCAGACTGGCACTCATCTCAAAATACTCCTGGGCAGCGCGGCGAAAGAAGAGGCTGGCAGCCAGCCGACCCAGATTAAACCAGGCTAGAGAGCTGCTATTGCCGGAGAGTGATTCAGCCAGCCCGGCGAGCCCCTTTTGCATCTGATCCTCATCAGAGGTGAGTATGGCCTCAATGAAGGTGGAAACGAGATCAGGCCCCTGGCGAGAGAGGCCACACAGTTGCTTTGGCTCGTAGCCTCCCGGCTGGCAAAGGGCCTCGGCTAGAATACCCAAAGAGAAAACGTTGCAGTCATCTGTCATCTTGTCCACCTGTTGTAACAGAAATAGTAAATGAAATATGTAAAAAGGATTGAATTAATAATTGCTTTTCCAGATCACATAGCGGATCAGTATCAAATATCATATCTCCCCCAACAACCGCTAGAATATACACCACTAACCTATATTCCAAGTATTAACTGTCCCAACATATATAAGTTGCCATTTCTTTTGATTGTTTGATTAATAACTGAATTAGATTAATAAATATTTTAATAAATACTCTACAAATTTGGAATACAATTAACATTATTTCATTTCAATTTGAAAATTGTATTAATTAAAATTTTTGGATTAAAAGTTTAGACAGCAGCACGCGCAAATCATAATCTATGCAAACCGGAATATTTTACGAAAAAAACTAATTGTATATTTATGTATAATGGTGCGCAAAGATTGCGATCTCAAAAATCTCAAAGTAACATGCCAAATAGAATCATAGCTTTCAGATAAATATATTTGCAACTATTTAAGTATAACTATTTATAGAAGGGCGACATCATCCTGCGAATAGATATATATTTATAATATTGGTATATATTATCGTCGTTTGTCTAAACAGAGAACGACCATGAACCTGATAGTATATATAATTAGCATGTTGCCTATATCATTACCAACAAAAAAAAATTAAGTGACAAAAAAATGGGCGATCCCTCTACGATGAGCTATTTCAAGACCAGCTTCAAAGCGCGCGAAGGACAGCCCATGATGCAGGCTCCGCACTGAATGCACTTGCCGGAATCGGCCACGACCCGCCAATCCTCAAAACGAAATGTGCCCGTCGGGCAGATGGAAATACACGCCCCGCAATGCACACACTCATTCTCATCTCTGATGACGGGAATCTCCAGGGGCACGACCTTTACCCCGCGCCTCTCGAATGCCTCCTTTACCATCAAACACTTCTCCTGGGGCACTTCCAGGACAATCTCTCCGCTCACAGCATCGATGCTGGCTCTCTCTATGTTCACCAGAGCGCCCGTCTCCAGGATGACTGAAGCTATGAGAGGATAACGCACAATGCCGGGAGCTACATGCAGCATGAGTTTCATCTTCTATCGCCTCCGCGCAAAGAGCCGAGAAAGGTGATTGCTGGAGATCATTCCAATTACCTTATTGTCTCTGTCTACTACCGGCATTGCCGAGATGCTGTGCGTATCAAAGGTGCGAGCCGCGAGCTCAATGGGCTCATCAGCTTTAACAGAATAGACCCGTCGGGTCATGATATCTCCAATGCGAGAGGATTTGCCACCAGCAACGGCCTTGGAGATATCCCAGGCGGTGATTATGCCCATCAGCCGTCCATCTCTGGAGATCACAGGCAGGTGATCGAAGCTGCCGCTCACAATCAGCCGGGCCGCTTCTTCTACCCCTATGTCCTCATGAACCGTGACCACGTCGCGACTCATGACATCTCCCACGTTTGGCGATTCCTTGGTCTGCTTCATGGGCCGGGCACTGCCCACACGGGGCAAGAGCTCCACTGCCTGACTTAGCAGAAACTCGCCCTTCTCCACCTGCTGCTTTAAGGTGAGGGCCACCTCCCGGGCCACATAGAAACTGGAGAGTGAGGAGGTAGAGACCTCTTTCCCATTAATCTCGATCATTCCCGACTTCAGATCCTCATAGCTTACCATCTTCAAAGAGGGCCGATCACGGCGAGCGATGCCATAGTCCACCACAGGAACGGTGATGTCTCTATCCCGCACAGCTGTGCTTTTGGCCAGCTTTTCGTTGAGGATTGGTATGGGAATGCCTATTCCCAGGTAGAGACTGGGACCGTATTTATGAAATGTCGCCGCTCTGAGAAAGCGATTATTCATCTTTTTCATGTCGCCCGTGACCATGAGCGTGGAGTAGTTATTCTGGGGATTATGCTGCGTGCCGGATCCCATAACGTACCCCTGCGCTCCAGCCAGAAAGATGCGCGTACCTATTCCAATGTAATCGAAGTTGGGATCATTGGATAGCGGGGAGAGAACACCTGAACCGCTGTAGTGAATATTGCCAAAGCGGGGAAGCAATGTGCCCATGTAGGTATGCATGGTCTGGTCGGCGGAATTGGTGGCCGCGTTGTAACGCTGGTAAGCATTGCGGGGATTGACCATGATGGCCTGATTGAAATCCTCCAGACGCAGGCTGGTCTCCAGCTCCATCTGAGGATAGCAGTCCGTGCCCGCACCATATGCGTCCACCTCTATCTGCTTTCCCGAAATGAGATCTTCCATGACATGCGCTCCGCCGTACTCTATTCCCCGGTCCTCGGAGGGCTGCGTCGCGCCTAAGAATAGATCGACCGCGGCGACTCCCCCGTAGGCTTCTACTTTATTGAGAAGAGCTTTGGAAATTTTTATGGGCGGGTCGCTATGGCCCAGATTGAGAAATACTCCCGAGGAGCACATGGCTCCAAAAGTCCCAGTGGTTACTACATCCACCTCGCGCACGGCTCCGGCAAGGCCCAGCTCGTCCACGATGTCAGGCATCTCCTCTGCCGTTACGACGCGGGCGCTCCCGTCGCGAATGCGTTCGTTGATATCCGCTAACGACTTCTCTTGCACGAGTCTCCAAATGATAGGCAGTCCGATAAAAACTTGTTGGGCTTTTCCGGTCCAACAACGTTATCTGCCTTAACTGGGATGGACAAGAGCCTATGCCACAGATGCCTGGCAAGAAAATCGTTCTCACGAGCGACAGCACCATGATGAGCAGCTATCACGGTGGAGTGATGCTCGGCTTTGCCGCCATCATGCCCAGGAGAGCTCTGCCTGACTGGATTTTTCAAAAATTCTTCTGCCCGCCGGTGGCCGCTGCAGCGGACGGCTCGGCAAAGATCGCTCCCTGCGGCATGCGAAAGGTAGAAGCGGCATTGCTGGAAGCAGGCTTCTCGCGTGAAGAGGTAATGGTGGCCCATCCCTACCATCTGGACCAGGCCATAGGACCAGAGACAAAGATCGTAGGCATAACTCATGACGATCCCATGGGAAAGATCGCCGTGCGGGAAGTCGAAGATATCATCGGCCGGGGACCGCCCTTCAATCGCTCCAAGTTTCTGGAACTATTGCGCCATCCGCTCATCAGAGAGCACCGGCCAGCGGTAGTAGTAGGTGGCAACGGCGCCTGGGAGGTGATGGGCGAAGACGTATTCGTGGACCACATTTACCTTGGCGAAGGGGAAAGCGATTTTCCAGAGATATGCAGAAAGATCATTGGCAAGGAGAGCGTCCCGCCCGTCATCCGGGGCAAAGCGGTTTTGGGAGAGGCCATTCCCGTCAATCGCGGGGCGACTATCGGCGGCATTGTGGAGATCGGTAGAGGCTGCTGGCGAGGCTGCGCCTTCTGCTCGCCGGCCATGCGCACCATGCGCCATCGGCCGCTGGAGAAAATTTTGGCTGACGTGCGGGTGAACCTGGCCAGCGGGCAGAGGGACATCATACTGCACAGCGAGGATTTCTTCTCCTACGGCTATCGCGAAGGCAAAACCGATGAAAAGAAGATCCTGGAACTGGTGACAAACGTAAAGCAGCTCGGGCCCAAGACCATTGATGTCTCCCACCTGAGCCTGGCCTCAG
>JAABPZ010000143.1 GCA_011391755.1 Methanothrix sp.
GCAAACATTCATTAATTGATAGCGCAAAATGGTGGATTCGATTGATGATAGAGATAGACGGCTCCTTGGGAGAAGGCGGCGGCCAGATCGTGCGTACAGCCGTGGCTCTTTCTGCCGTGACGGGAAAGCCCGTGCGCATAACCAGGATCCGGCAGGGCCGGTCCAAACCCGGCCTGGCGGCGCAGCATGCCCGGGCCATAACGGCCTTGGCCGCAATTTGCGATGCCAGGACATCGGGAGCGACGCCAGGTTCTTCCGAGATCGTTTTCACGCCGGGAGAGATTCGGGGCGGCAGGCACAGGGTGGAGATTGGAACCGCAGGCAGCGTGACATTGCTTATGCAGTGCCTTTTGCCGGCGCTGCTGCGGGCCGATACCCCTTCTTCTTTGCAAATTATTGGAGGAACGGATGTGCAATGGTCTCCTGCGGTTGACTATTTTAAAAATGTCTTTTTGCCTGCCCTA
>JAABPZ010000144.1 GCA_011391755.1 Methanothrix sp.
TTTTGGGATCAAGGTGAGCCTGGAGGTTTTACAGAGAGGATACTATCCCCGAGGCCAGGGCGAGGTGCTCTTAGAGGTCGAGCCGGCAAAGCTGAAGGCCTCTCATCTGGAAAGTATGGCTTGCGGCGGAAAGATTATTCAGAATATACAGAATACAGTGCAGGGAGTGTCTCACTGCTCGAATTTGCCAGAACACGTGGCTGCCAGGCAGGCCGATTCGGCGGCAGAGGCATTTGCGCAAGCGGGCTTTTCCGCTCAAATATCTCGTGAGGCGCTGCGTCTGCCATCTTTGGGAAGCGGCATCACACTCTGGTCCGGCTGCAAAGGGGCGAGCAGTCTTGGCGAGAGGGGGCTGCCAGCGGAAGAAGTGGGCAGAAAGGCGGCAGAGGAGATGATCATGGAGCTAAAATCCCCTGCCCGTGTGGATGTGCACCTGGCCGACCAGCTCATTCCCTATCTGGCCCTGGCGGGCGGCTGCTATACGGTGCGAGAGATTTCTCTGCACGCCAGGACCAACATCTGGACGGTCGGGCATTTCCTGGATGCAAAAATCGAGATCAAAGAGGAGAAGGGGCTCTTTCGGATAGAGAGCGTCCTGCAAGATTGAGGATTATGAGCTAGAATAGGTTGATAACAGTAGCCTCACGAAGGCCCAGCCAGTCGAGAAAAGGTTCGTCCTTCGCATTCTTACAAGCTAAACGTTATCCTCAACCTATTTTAGGGGAAAATTATTTATCACAAACGTGCATAATCGTAGAGGTTAGAACCCAAAAAATTTCTGATTCGCAGAAACCGCTAAAAAATAAGCCGTCTTTTCCGGGAAATGAAATGCAACTCAATGACGCACTGCAGAGATTATGCCAGCTTCGGGCTCGATTAGATGGTCTCAGGATCAAAAGCCAATCCGGCCCAGCCTGTCTATGCGAGACGCTATTCGATGCTTGCTTAGAGCTGCAAGCTATAGAAAAATTGCTGGAAAAAAAAAGCAGCACAGAGATATCGCAGCACTATTTTCTGGGAATGATCATCAATTCTTTTACCGATCCTCTATTCGTCAAAGATAGACAGCACAGATATGTATTGATCAACGCCGCCGAAAGCAACTTTACCGGCCGAAAACATGAAGAAATGATCGGCAAGACCAGTAACGATTTTTTCCCCAAAGAGCAGGCGGACATTTTATGGGAAAAGGATGAAGAGGTCTTTGCCACAGGAAGAGAGAACATAAATGAAGAATTTGTGACTGATGGCCGGGGCATTGTTCGAACCATGCTCACCAAGAAGACCTTATACGTAGATAAAGCCGGCAACCAGTTTCTGGTGGGCATTGCCAGAGACATCACAGAGAGCAAAAAGATAGAGGAGCAGCTAAAAAGGGCTCATGATGAACTGGAGAAGAGAGTCCTTGAGAGAACGACAGACTTAGAAAAAGCCAACCAGGCCTCAACAGATACCAGAGACTACCTCGATAAGATTATTAATTCTATTGGCGACCCGATTCATGTCAAGGATCGGCAGCACAGGGTAATTCTGGTCAACGATGCCGCATGCAAGCTCTTTGGCCGTTCAAGAGAGGAAATCTTGGGCAGGACCGCTTATGAACTGTTCCCCTCTCGAGAGATGGCAGAAATCTCCTGGCATAAAGACGAGGTGGTATTTACCACGGGAGAGGAGAACGTAAACGAGGAAACGAATACCTACGCTCCCGGCGTGACCTGCACCGTCCTGGTTAAAAAGACGCTCTATGTGGATAAATCAGGAAATAAGTTTCTAGTGGGCGTGACCAGAGATATCACCGACCGCAAGAGGGCGGAGGAGGCTCTCTCGGGATCGGAGCAGCGCTTAATGGATATCATTGATTTTCTGCCTGATGCTACCTTCGTCATCGATAGAGAGGGAAAGGTGGTAGCCTGGAACAAGGCCATCGAGGCCATGACCGGCATCTTAAACAAGGATATGATAGGGAAAGGCGATTATGAGTACGCATTACCTTTTTATGGATCTCGCCGGCCTATACTCATCGACCTGATTTTAAAAGCCGACGGAGAGATCGAGGGCAGATATGACCAGATTGAGAAAAAAGGAAGAGTTCTCAATGGAGAAGCCTACATGCCCAACATGCGAGGCGGAAGCGTCTACCTCATGGGCAGTGCTGCTGTTCTCTATGACTCCGCCGGCAATGTCTTTGGAGCCATAGAATCCATCCGCGATATCACAGAGCAAAAGCAGGCTGAAGACCTTCTCATTGAGGCAAAAGAGGCAGCAGAGGCGGCAGCCCGGTCAAAATCCGATTTCTTAGCCAACATGAGCCACGAGATTAGAACCCCCCTCAATGCCGTATTGGGTCTGACCGGATTGCTTTTGAACTCGGACTTGAATGCACAAGAGAGGGATTATGTTGAGACGGTGAGATGCTCCGGCAACACCTTGCTCTCGGTTATAAATGAGATACTGGACTTTTCCAAGATCGAAGGTGGGAAGATGGAGATGGAGTGCCTGCCCTTCCATCTGCATGAGTGCATTGCTGTGGCTGTAGATCTGGTAAAGGCGGCTGCGAATCAAAAAGGCCTGGTTATGAAATATGGCCTGGATGAAGCGATTCCGGCATATTTCAAAGGCGACGTTACCAGGCTTCGTCAGGTATTGGTCAACCTGCTCAGCAATGCTGTCAAATTCACGCATGCTGGGACGATCGAGATATCTGTGACCGCAAAGCCGATACATACTACCAATAGCAGACTATATGAGCTTCATTTTTCCATTAGCGATACTGGCATTGGAATTCCTGAGGAAAAGCTAGACCGGTTATTTCAATCGTTCTCCCAGGTAGATTCCACGACTACACGAAAGTATGGCGGAACCGGCCTGGGTCTGGCCATCAGCCGTAGATTGGTGGAGCTGATGGGCGGCGAGATCTGGGTGGTCAGCAGGTCGGGATTGGGTTCCACCTTCCATTTTACAATTCTTGCCGAGGAGGCGGAAGAAATATCGATTCCCATCGATTCTTGCGTCACGAGAGCAAAAACGCAATCTCGCCGGAGGAACGGAACTTTGCGCATTTTGCTGGCGGAAGACAACGCCATCAACCAGATGGTCGCCATTCAGATGCTAAAGAAGCTCGGCTACAGCGCAGATGTGGCAGGCAATGGTCTCGAGGTCCTGCAGGCAATGGAGCGCCAGCCCTATGATGTGGTTCTCATGGATGTGCAGATGCCGGAGATGGACGGCCTGGTGGCCGCGCAAGAGATCCGCAAGCTTTGGCCCAAGGGGCCCAGGATCATAGCCATCACCGCTTATGCCCTGAAAGGCGACAGGGAACGCTGCCTGGCTGCCGGTATGGACGATTACATCAGCAAGCCCATTGTAATCGAGGAGCTAAGACGGGTTTTAGAAGAGGGCGTTGAGGGAATCGAACGATAGTAATAATAATTAAGGGATTTCTGAGCAGGAGGATACCCCCTTTTCCCTCACTCCTGCCCATGCGGTAAGGACAAGTCCCCACTCTCCTAACCCGCCGAATAGTCGATTATCGCCGAAGTTAATAACCCTTTTTTTCATGTAGAGGTTATGTGGATATGATCTAGGTTATTTGTGATTGAGATGATTTCTTTGTCGAGCGAATCTTATTTCTACTGTTACACAAATATATCGATGTATGAACAAGCCATCTCATTACAATCGATCTCTTAATTTGATAATAATTATTATTATTTTTTCTCAGATAGGTATATTTAGTTCCACCTGTCTCACAGATCTGGATTATCATCTCAGCAATCTGAAAAATGCTGATGCTTTCGTCTCTGCAGGGCAGAGCTTTCATGGCGGCAGCAGTGCAGAGCTATATATAAACAGCGAAGGAAATTATGCCCGGATTTATATCTATCTGGACCCTCCGCTACCAATTGAAGATCTTGATCAGCTCAGCATGTGGATATATCCCGAATCGGGCGATGGAACTGTTCAAGTTGAGCTCTATTTTGACGGTGATGGTGACGACAGCTACAACAGCAAAAATCTCCTGGATGCAAGGCTTCTCTCGCAAAAAAAATCATGCGCCGCGGTGGGAATGTCCAATCATACCTGGAATGAACTGGATGGTTTTGATCTGGAATATGAGAAGTATAAGGACGGAGAATTCCTTCCCGGAAGTCTTGATGACTGCAAGGACCGGCTAGAGGGAAAGAGAATTGTGAAAATTTACATTACGATTTAT
>JAABPZ010000016.1 GCA_011391755.1 Methanothrix sp.
GATAGAGACTCTTCTAATTCAATATTGCCAAAAATTAGCTTGGAGATGGCTTTGCCTGTCCGGCAGGCCACCTTCATCTCTCCTTTAGGCTGCAATACTTTGGCAATCGCTATTGTCTATCTTCCGCCTCGCTGCTGGCAGCCGGACTCACGTCCATTTCCCGCTTGGCCGCCATCCATGCCCTGGCAGTTCTCGCCCTGGCCCATCGGTCCCTGGTCGTTCATACCCATCATTTTGTGGTCCATCATGCCATCGCCCATCATACCATTGCCCATCATGCCGGGGCCCATCCCACCCATGTGGTCCTTTTTCATCTCCCTGATCTGGGCCAGAGTCATGTTGCCGAGCTTTTCCATCTGCTTTTGGCGAAGCTCATCAATCTGAGCCAATGTCATGTTGTTAAGCTGTGCCGTCTTCTCTTCTTGCAGTTCTTTGATCTGGTTTAAGGTCATGTTATCGAAATTTTCCCTTGTGACGTCATCCACCAGGAGCATCCAGTTATGTGGTCCATCAAAACCGCCTCTCTGCATGGAAGCATTGCATCTCTCTTTGTTGTTCGAATCCGGTCCAGCGGCCAGGGCCGGTGCCATAGAAAGGCAGACCACAGCCAGAGCCATCAAGGCTAATGCAATTTTTGTTTTCATATCTTTGTACCTCGCAACTTTTTTCTTCGAGAATGTCTGTGATTGCATCGCTTGCGACATTCTCTAAGCACCACCGGTGTCAGGAACGATAGAAAAGGGTGGTACCGAACGAACGGTTCCAAAAGCACGGGAATATCTAATTGAAAGCCAATAAAAGGTACGGGAACGTTTCGTTAATACTAAATTGTGCAAATACCGTTTTGTTTCGATGATTTAACCCTAAAAATCAATATTTGCGGGATTCGGATCTGATTAAACCAGTACATCCGGGCCGAAATAAACCAATGTTTCGACTTCGCGGCTTCGCGCCTTCGCGTGAAAACGGACCTTGGTTGAATCTCGCGCGAAGCCTTGATTGACGCATAGAACGATAAGCTGTTCACAAAGGCACGTTTTCTTCTCACAATCATGGCTCTAAAAAGAGAAAGGTGGGACCTCAAACCGCCCCGCACCCCCGCTCTTTGGTGCGCACCCGCACCACGTCCTCCACCGGATGGACAAAGATCTTGCCGTCTCCGGCCTCGCCCGTTTGGGCAAACACACAGATGAGGTCAATGACACACTCCACGTCCCTGTCCTCGACCACCATCTCCAGCTTCATCTTCTGCAGGAACTCCACCCGGTAGTCTCCGGCCCGCCACTGCAAGGTGATGCCTTTTTGCCGGCCCCGGCCCTTGACCTCAGTCACCGTCATTCCCGAAAAGCCCTTCATGTCCAGCTTTTCTCGCAGCAGGTGCAGCTTCTCGGGCCGAATTATGGCTTCAATTTTCTTCATCATTCCCCACTTTACATGTAAGCGCCTTCGCCGTGCTGGCTGATGTCGAGACCCACCGATTCTTCATCATCCCGTACGCGTAGCCCCATGAAGGCGTCAATGATCCTGGCCAGGCCAAAGGTGACGACAAAGGAGTAGCCCCAGGTGACGGCGATAGCCAAAAGCTGCACCATCACTTGATGAGCATTTCCCGCCAGCAGGCCCGACGCGCCGATGGTGGCAAAGATGCCGGTAGCCAAGACGCCCCAGGTGCTGCCGATGCCGTGACAGGCCAAAACGTCCAGCGAGTCGTCCACCCGGCCGCTGCCCCGGACGAGTATGATGGCATAATAGCCCGCGATGGCTGCCACGATACCGATGGGGATGGCCGCCAGAGGCGTCACGAAACCTGCGGCAGGCGTTATCGCCGCCAGCCCGGCCACCGCGCCCGTCACAATGCCCAAGGCCGAGGGCGCTCTATGCCGCCAGGAGAGGAGCATCCAGGTGGTGGCCGCAGCCGCGGCAGAGGTGTTGGTGGTGACGAAGGCATTGGCGGCGACGCCGTTGGCCGCCAGAGCCGAGCCCGCGTTAAAGCCGAACCATCCGAACCAGAGCAGGGCCGCGCCCATGACCGTTGTCGGAATGTTGTGCGGCTCCATCGGATCCGTGCCAAAGCCCTTGCGCACACCGATGACCATAGCCACGGCCATGGCTGAGACGCCTGCCGTGATATGCACCACTATGCCGCCCGCAAAGTCCAGGGCGCCCATCTGTTGCAGCCAGCCCCCGCCCCAGACCCAATGGGCCACGGGATCGTAGACCAATGTAGCCCAGGCTAAGGAGAAGACGAGAAAAGAGCTGAACTTGATCCGTTCAACATAAGAACCGGTGATCAGGGAGACGGTGATGATGGCGAACATGGCCTGAAAGATCATGAAGGTGAGGGAGGGAATGGTCAGCCCCTCTTTGACGCCCATGCCAACCCCCGCCAGGCCCAGAAAGTCCAGGCCGCCGATGAGGCCGCCTATGTCTTTTCCGAAGACCAGGGTGTAGCCGTACAGGATCCACTGCAGGCTTATGATGCTCATCACCGCAAAGCTGAAGATGATCGTGGAGATGGCGTTCTTCTTTCGGACCATGCCGCCATAGAAGAGGCCCACGCCGGGAATCATGATCAGGACCAGAGCGGCGCTCATAAGCACCCAGGCGTTGTCAGCGGCATTGATGGCGCTGTCTTCCCCAGAAGCTGCGCCTAGCAGCAGAGCTGACAATAATAAGCATAATAGTAGTGAGCGGATTGAGAGCAACATTACCACCTGTAATTAAGACAGAAACCTAACTAATAAGCATATTTGGGAAAAAGTATGCGCGGTTCATAAGAAGTATGAAAATATCTTAAGCCCAGATTAACTTAATTAATGATTATACATTATAATTCACTTGGGCTTTTGCTTTCTCTTCTCCTCCTTCTTTCGCTCCACCCGATACTCCTGGAAAAGGCCCTCCAGCCGCTCCGCTTCCAGCCTGGACTGGCGATCTTTCATCTCCTCTTCCCAGGCAACGCTGGCCAAAGCCACGTCCTCCGGTCGCACAAATGGTATTTTATTGATCATCTGCACCGGCACATTTTTGCGGGAGAAGATGGGAATACCCATCTGCAGGAAGTGTTCACGCACGGCAGGGCGCAACTCGCCCTGTGCCACCACTCCGGCGATTTCCTTCTCCCGCAAAAGCTCAACCGTGCTCTTCCCGCCGCCGCTGGCGTCCTCCAGAAAGAGCCAGTCCCCCTTTTCCAGGCAATATTGCTCGGCAGCAAGCTGCACGGCCTCGCGGGTAAAGGCCGCTAGTGGCTTGAGCTTTTGCAGGCCGCGCGTCTCCTCAATTAGCTCTGCCTTCTTCTGGCGCTCCAAAGTCTTCTTCAGTTTTTTGATGTACTTTCTCTCGGAGCGCAGAATAGCCCGCAAGCGCTCGATCTCTTTGTCTCGAATCTTGATCTCATGCTGCCGCTTGATCTCGCGAGCCGTTTTGTCCCGCAGGCGATCCAGCTTGCCGTTTACTACCCGCAGGGCAACCTCTTTTTCCGCCAGCCCGTCCCGCAGCTCATCCAGGTAAGAGCGCAGCGTCCTGACCTGCTCGGCAAGCTGCTGATTTTGCTGGCGTAGTGCAGTGACATTTAAAGAGACTTCCAGAGATACATCAAGAACGGCCTTCGCCGCACCCGGCTGTGCCTTTTGCCCCACAGGGGCAGCAGAAGACAGCACAAATTCGGCGATGGCGTTTTCAATGGAATAGCCCCGCACCACCAGCGCCTTCACCTCGTCGGGATCGATCTCGGAGGGAGATTTCTTTTCCACCTGCAAGAACTTATTCTTGTATTTTTTAAAAGCACTCAATGCCGCCGCCAGAGCATCGCGCTCATGATCGTTCTTGTAGCCAAACTCCTTTCCGAGAGCGATCTTCTCTTCCGCAGGAATGTCCCCACCAGGAGAGTAGAGAACGGCATTAAAAGCGCGCTTAACCTTCTCCACGCTGCCCGGCGTGGGATAAACATCGGTGGCGACCACCAGCGATCTGCCCCGCGCCGCGATCCATTCAATCACATCGGAGGAGGACAAGCCCCGCGAGCTTATCAGGTCCACCAGCTCGCCAGACAGGTTCAGCGCGGCAATGCCCGTTGTCGTTCCCGGGTCCAGGCCCACGATAATGTATCCGCGCCCTTCTGAAAGTGGTTTGTACTGCAGCTCGGGCCGCTCCATGCTCTGCACCAGGAGCTGTGCATCGCTGTAGTAGCCGGGGCGGATATGCACCTTCTCGCGGGACGCTTCCACCACAAACTCGGCCCGGGTATAGCCACCCAGGCCCTCCACGGCTCTGGTAGTGTACGCCAGCCCTGCTTCGCGAAGCTGTCGCTCCACCTCGCGCGCCAGGCTCATCACTGCGCCGTGAATCTTGCGAGTGTAACGGTTCTGGCTCCAGCCGCCCCGGCCCAAAGAGCGCCTCCGGCTCACCTTGATCCAAGTCCGCTCCTGGAAAGCAGATAAAACCGCCCCCACGCCCTTGGCTGCCAGCCGGGCGCAGGCCTCCGCTTCTTGCAGCGGCTTGGTGCGGTCGAAGGTGATGCCGTGGTAGCGGGCCAGCTTGACCAGGGACTCCGGGTGGGCGGCGCCCGTCACCTGCACCATTCTGGTGGTGGGAGGCATCCGGCGCAGGATATTGATCAGCTCCCTTCGATCAGAGGCCAGCTCGTGGAGGTTGTCCATGGCCACGATCTTTGGCTGGCGCTCCCTGATGAGCCGGATCAGTTTATGCCGGCTGATCATGTGAAAGAGCGCGACGTCTCCCCCATCCAGCATCACCAGAGAGTAGCTTGGCGCCCTTCTGCCGGACGGCGAGCCGCTGGCGATGTCCACACCAAATATGCTCAATGGTTCTCTGCCTCCCGGACGCGCGAGAGCGCCCTATCCAGTGGCATTTCTATCCGGTATTTTCGCTCGAAGAAGCGCAAGACATTGACCAGGTCCCTCTCCAATAGCTCCTGGGCATGGGGATGATTGACCTCTACGGCCTGAGGCCAGTCGATGATCTTGGGGCCGGACTCGTCCACCATTACGTTAAACTCAGAAAGGTCGGCGTGAATGATGCCCAACCTGCGGGCCTTTCCTACCTCGCCTAAGATCATGTTCAGTCCGTTCTGGGGGTCGGAGAGCGTGATGCGATTAAGAGCAGGGCCGCTTACAAATTCCATGGCCAGAACATGACGGCTTACCGCAACCGGTCGGGGAATGGATACGATGGGGTAGAGCTTCTCCATGACGGCAAACTCGTGGCGAGCTGCCAGGGCGGCGGCATAAATCCAGGGCACTTTGGCCTGGTCGGTGAGATGATCGCGCAGGCGGCGAATATGCTTGAAGCTGGTCCTTCCCTGACGGTGGAATTTGATGGCCAGATGGTTCTCTCGATTCTCTAGATTCTCTCCCAGAGCTTCATATACCACCGACTCTTTGCCAACGCCTATTCTCTCACCAAAGGCTTTCACGCTCCCTCGTTTCACTAAATCGGAGAGTGCCAGAAGATCATAGGCATCAAAGTCAATGCGGTAGCCGAGATAGTGCATGCTCTCCCGCTCTACCAGCTTCTTTTCAAAAAGTTGGCCCAGCCGAAACTCCACCTTGCGGACCGGCAGGCCGGACAGCTCTGAGATCACATAGGACGGGACCCATTCGTGAGTCTTCATCCCGGTCTCAATAGCACTGAGCAGGGAGCGGTCCTCCCGGCTCAGGCCCAATAATGCTTCAGCTAGATTTTCCACAGATACTATTATGTGATTATTTTAGCTAAAGCTTTGCCCCCAGGGTCTGCATCACATAATCAGCAAACTGTGCACCTGTTGCCCCATCGGCTCGCCCGGTAAGGACAACCTTCCTCTCCAACTGGCCGCAAACGTCCAGTGCATTCTCCAATTTGGCCGCCTGATTCACAAAGCCGATGTGGCGCAGCAGCATGACACAGGCGCGCATCATGCTGGCCGGATCGGCATAGGCAGCTCTGCCTTCCTCTACCATGCGCGGAGCCGAGCCGTGGATGGCCTCGAACATGGCATAGCGCTTTCCGATGTTGGCGCTTCCTGCGGTACCTACGCCTCCCTGAAACTCGGCTGCTTCGTCGGTTAAAATGTCGCCATAGAGGTTGGGCAGCACTATGACCTTGAAGTCCTTCCTGCGCTTCTCGTCCACCAGCTTGGCTGCCATGATATCCACAAACCAGTCATCAAAGGCGATGTCCGGATATTCCCGGGCCACACTTCGGGCCGTCTCCAGGAATTTGCCGTCCGTGGCTTTTATGACATTGGCCTTGGTGACCGCCGAGACCCTTTTAATGCCGTTCTTCTTGGCATACTCAAAGGCCAGGCGCACAATCCTCTCCGCTCCTGGTGTGGTTATGACCTTGAAGTCCACGGCCAGGTCGTCGGTTACATTGATGCCCTTGCTGCCCAGGACGTACTCGCCCTCGGTGTTCTCCCTGTAAAAGATCCAGTCGATGCCCTTCTCCGGCACCTTGACGGGCCGGACGTTGGCGAAGAGATCCAGCTCGCGACGCATGGAGACATTGGCGCTCTCCAGGTTGGGCCATCGATCGCCCTTCTTGGGGGTGGTGAGGGGGCCCTTGAGGATAACGTGGCACTCTTTTAGCGCGGCCAGAACGTCCGCTGGCAAGGCTTTCATAACCTTTACCCTCGACTCAATGTCAAGGCCTGCAATGTCTCGCAGCTCCACCTTTCCCGTGGCAATCTCATCGGCCAGCACGTAAGTGAGGACTCGCACGGCCTGCTCTGTGATGTAGGGGCCGATGCCGTCGCCGCCCACCACGCCGATGATGAGGGGGTGGAGTTTGCTGTAGTCAACCCAAGTATCTCCCGCCTTTATCTGATCAACGCGCAAAAGCTGCTCCACCAGCAGTTTGGCGAAGTGCTCCTTCGCCTTTTCTATGGCCTCGGTATGAATCATGCTTCGCACCTATTCTTCAGGGGTGGTGGCGGTTCTGGAAGATCAATCTTTTGCAGAATCAGTCAAATCTTTAAACCAGAAATGACTAACATGTTCTCATGGACATAATGAGCATAGCCTTCTACGTCATCGTATTCGTCCTCGCCTTTATGATCGCCCGCATCATCATGAAGATCATGCGCGGCTACTAACGAGGCCGGAATAGACCAATGTTTTGCCTTTGCGGCTTCGCGTGAGATTCAACCAAGGTCCGGTTTCACGCGAAGGCGCGAAGCAGCGAAGAACGATCCGTCGTCCACAAAGGCACATTATCCACTCACAATCATTGACAAGGCACAAGGATTAACCAAAGAATAAGCGACAGGCTTAATATTTGCCGACATCTAACAGGCAGCCATGTTTCCCCAGGTCTTAGCCACCGTGGGCGGCTCAGGAACCCGTTTGTATCCGCTTACTTTAGACCAGCCAAAACCGCTGGTGGAGCTATGCGACACCGCCATCATCGCCAATCTCTTCCGGGTTTTAGCCAGTCAGGGATGCAGAAGGTTCATCCTGGGCAGCAAGGGCGCCAGCAACACCCTCAACCTGAGCAATTACTTCAAAGCCGGTGAAGGCTTCTTCAAGCGCCTGGGTATCACCGACCACCAGGACTTCAGCTACCAGCCTCTCTACGACGACACGGGTAGCGCCGACTCCCTGCGCTATTGCATGAACTACTACGACATCGACGATGACCTGCTGGTGGTCTCGGGTGACAACCTCATCGACATCGACCTGGCAAGCTTTGTCGAGTTTCATAGAAAACACAAGCCTTTGCTCACCGTGGCCCTCAAAGAGCTGGGGCCGGAGGAGAACATCTCCCAGTATGGCGTAGCCCGCGTGGACGATGATATGCGAATTTTGGGGTTCGTGGAAAAGCCGAAAGCGGGAAGCGAGCCCAGCCGTATGATTAACACCGCCTTCTACCTCTTCTCGCCCCAGATTCGCGAGGTTCTGGCTAAGATGGGAGACAAAGCCCGTGACATCGGCGGCGACCTGATCCCCTATTTAACGGAGAACGGCTATCCCGTTTACGGCTTCCCCATCACAGGCTACTGGATAGATATCGGCACCCCGGAGCGGCTGCACCAGGCGGCCATGGACTGCCTCTCCGGAGCCGTCCGTCATTTCGATCGCAAGTACCACTATAAGACCAATCAGTGGATCCATCCCAGCACATTAGCCAGAATCGAGCCCTTCCTCGCCTCCGGTGAAATACAGCTTGTGGGCAACGTCTCCATCGGCAGAAACTGCCACATCGAAAAGGGCGTGACCATCGAGAACTCTCATATCGGCCATACCAGCCTCATCGAACGCGATGTGGAAATTAAAGAGAGCATGATCATGAGCTTCGCCCATATTCAGCACGGGGTCAATATTCGCCGTACCATTGTCGGCCGCCACACCACCATCGAAGAGCATAGCATTTTGGGCGGGGAAAATGGAATTGGACAGGACCATGTTGCCGTTATTGGCGAGAATGCCGTTCTGCCGCCTGAATCTGTGGTATCCGCTGGCGTAAGAGTAGCACCGCTCAAACACAGCCACCGCATTCTGGCCACCGGCAGATTCGTGGAATTGGGAATTGATGAAAAAAATATCTACTTTGCAGAAAAAGGTTCGATGAAGCGCTAGTTAATAACTAGTAGTAGCGCTCCCAGGCATCATCCATCTTTCTTATTTTATATTTCGCCCCGTTATCCAGTAAATATCGGTTCAGGTCCTGAGCATCCTGGAAAAAGCGTTTATCTCTCAGGTTATTATAGACGTCTTCTGTGGTGAATCCCTTCAGTTCACCCTTGCCGTAAACGATCCTCTCAATGGTATAATAGATGTCGTCAAACTTCCTCAAGGGATAAGTCCACTCTGCAAACTGCATCTCGTGCCCTCCTCATCTGGCTACAGGTTTTGAGCAAATAAGAACCTTTCGTTTTTCTGGGAAGAAAAAGATTATCAATAACGGAAACGAAAAAGTCATCTTAATGGATCCAATCGATCTTCGCCATCTTAACATGCAAATCTGTACCTGCCACCTTTGCCCTCTATCTCAAGGGAGAAAACACGCCGTGCCGGGCAGCGGCCCCGTTCCCACCGATATCATGCTGGTGGGAGAAGCGCCCGGCAAAGAGGAGGACCTCACGGGAGAGCCATTCGTAGGCCGGGCAGGAAGACTGCTGGATGCTGCACTCCTGCAAGCCGGCCTGGAGAGATCGAAGGTATTCATAACCAGCGTCATTAAATGCCGCCCCCCTCAAAACAGAAAGCCGAAAAAAGCAGAGATCGATCAATGTCGCCCCTATTTGCAGGCTCAAATAGAATTTCTCCATCCTAAAATCATCTGCCTGATGGGAAACACAGCTACACAGGCCGTCTTAGGCAGGCAGGGCGTCACAATCTTGCGCGGTCAGATCTTGCAGGATCGCTTTCTTGTCACCTACCATCCTGCCGCCGTCTTGAGAAATAGAAATCTCATGAATGATTTCGTCTCCGACCTCAAAAGGTTGAATACCTGGGAGCTTTAGACTTGTTTAGCCTTACCTACGATCTCTGGAAGGAGATCATTGAGGAAATTGCAGAGGCCCACGATCCACTTTTTGCCGCCATGCATCAGGCGGCGGAAGAACTCTCGCTCTCTAAGGTTCTGATTGATGATCTGAAGAGCAAAAGAGAATTGACGATCGCAAATGATCCCTGGGAATTGCAGCTCACCATCGAATTTATCGAGGATAAGATCAATGGTTTCATAATCCGCCTGGAAGCGATTGAGCCGCAGGAATTCTTCGAGGAGATCAAGGCGAATGTTGCAGCTGACAACGGCTTTTCCTTGCAAGAGATTGAAGGCTTTGAGATCGAACACGGCCTGGATATAGAGGAAGAAATATTTGAAGAGATGGAGGAGAGCTATGGAGTTCGAACCGAGGTAGGAGAGAATGAAGTCATCTATGAACTGGTGATCTTTGATAGCCAGGACATTGACAATAATCGGTCCAGCGATCTGGCATGGCAGGAAGATGAGCATCCTAAAGACAAAGCTTGGCATACTCCTTAGCCCAGTAGGTGATGATCATATCTGCGCCCGCCCTCTTGATGCAAGTCAAAGCCTCCAGGAAGGCCGCCCTCTCATCCAGCCAGCCCCGCTCTGCCGCCCCGATAATCATGGAATACTCGCCTGAGACCTGATAAGCAGCCGTAGGCAACGCGAACATGTCCTTGACGGCGCGCAGAACATCGAGGTAGGGCATGGCCGGCTTGACCATGACCATGTCCGCGCCTTCCTCTACATCCAATTGCACCTCCCAGAGCGCCTCGGAAAAGTTGGCGGGATTCATCTGGTATCCCTTACGGTCGCCAAAGGCAAAGCCAGACTCGGCCGCCTCGCGAAAGGGCCCGTAAAAGGTGGATGCGTACTTGGCAGAATAGGAGAGGATGGACGTGTCTGTGTATCCGTCCAGGTCCAGGGAGGCGCGTATGGCCTGCACCATGTGATCCATCATGCCGCTGGGAGCTACTATATCCGCTCCCGCCTGAGCGTGGCTCACAGCCGTTTCCCCCAATATCGGCAATGTCTCATCATTGAGGATCTTCTCGCCCCGCACGAGGCCGCAGTGCCCGTGGCTGGTGTACTCACACAGGCACAAATCGGTTATTACTATCAGGCTGGTGGTCTCTTTGATGGCGGCCACCGCCTTCTGGATTATGCCATGCGGATCGTAGGCACCAGAGCCAGTCTCATCCTTAATAGCCGGCAGGCCGAATAAAAGCACGGCAGGCACGCCTAAATCTTCCAGAGCTTGCGCCTCCGCGGGCAGACTCTCCAGGCTCTGCCGGAACTGGCCGGGCATGGCCTCAATTGCCCTTGGCACGGATATCCTCTCATCCACAAATATGGGCTGTACCAGATCATTGAGAGATAGCTGGGTCTCTGCCACCATCTCGCGAATTCCCGGCACTCTTAGCCGCCTCATTCTTCTCATATATTTTCCTCCAGCCGGAATAGCTCGCTGACCGCATTAAGGACCGTTGTGTCCCCAAGCTCTGCCGCCCGCTTGAGAGTCTTGGTGGGCTCGGAGAAGAGCTTGTTTACAATGGAATGGCTCATGTCCTGTAGTACCTGCTGCTCGATCTCGCCCAAAGTATGCCTGGCAGAGAGCTTGTTCATGGCCCTTTTTACCTCTTGATCCTTGATGACCTCGGCCTTGGAATATAGCCGGGCCAGCAGATCCTCTGCCTGTTTTCTTTTATATTTGGCCTTTAGTAGCTGCATCTCTTCGGCGATGATGGCCTCGACCCGATTGGCCTCTGCCATCCTCTGCAACATGTTCTCGCTGCTGATATTCTTCAGGCTGTCAATGTTGTGCAGCTCAACGCCTGCCACCTCAGCCGCCGCCTCGTCTACGTCTCTGGGATTGGCAATATCTATTATGAGCAGCTTATCCTCTCTTCCCGCCATGGCCTTCTCGATGTCCTCTTTAAGCAGGATATAATGGGGCGCAGATGTGGCGCTGATAACCACATCAGCCGTCTTAAGGAAAACTTTCATCTCCTCAAATGGCACGGCCTTCGCACCCAAGCACTCGGCCAGACACTGGGCTGAGCTGTAGGTCCGGTTGGTAACCACCAGCGAGCCGATATCCCGGGCCAAGAGCGCTCGTGATATCAGCTCTCCCGTCTCCCCAGCACCAATAACCAGAACGGACAATCCCTTTAAATTCCCCAGAATTTCTTCGGCCAGGTCAACCGCGGCAGATCCCACTGATATAGACCTCTCGTTAATTTTGGTCTCTTTTCTTACCCGTTTTCCAACTGCAATGGCCTTTTTAAAGGCCGTGTCCAGCATCCAACCAGTCGTTCCCGCTTTGGCCGCCATCAAGACCAGATCCTTCATCTGACCCAGGATCTGGTCCTCGCCGATGATCATGGACTCAAGCCCCGAGGCCAGGCGCAGGAGGTGAAGCAGAGACTCATCATGATCATGAAAATCGATTATGCGAGAAGAGACGCGCGCCTTTTTGGCCAGGTCGAAGAGCACCTTCTCGCCGCGCGCACTAACGACATAAATCTCGACACGATTGCAGGTCTTGAGCACAGCGCACTCTTCCACCCTCTCCAGTGAGCCCACCCATTTGAGGAGGGTCTGTACATCTCCGTGCCAGGCCCGCTCAATCTCATCAATGGAGGCCTTACGGTGTGTCACCAGCATCGAGGCTATCTCGCTCATCGAGGCAAACATGTGAGCGGGCTCTCATATAGGCCTTTTCATAGGAGACCAAAAGAAGCCTCCAAACCTCATCGTCCTCCAGTATTTCCCAGATTATGCGGGCGCGATCCTTCTGCAGGGGCACAATTTCTTTGCTCTCCCCCCGGATCTCTGAGAGCAGCCGGGCCATG